>DATGVY010000725.1:0-11585 GCA_035299845.1 Streptosporangiaceae bacterium | reverse complement strand
GCACAACCGCCGTCAGCCAGGCCACCCGGGAGGAGACTCTCCGCGGGCCAGCGGAGATCACGTCGGCTGGCTGTGCGGGCCGCATGCGGCGCCCCTGTCCTTGTTCCCGCCCATGGCCCGCGGCCCCTCCTCACAGCGCCCTATCCCGCACCTTATGACGCGGCCCGGACGCACACGGTTGCGCAGGGAACCGTGCCGCAGTAGGCGGGGGAAACGGCAGCACGGAAGTGTGCACGCGTTTGTGCACGAGACTCCTCGGGATTGGGCACGCGGCGGTGAGACGCACCAGCACAGCGCGCCCAGGTTACCGAGCGTTCGCCGAGGCCGGAAGCAGTCTCCCAGCGTCTCAGATAAGGCACCGGCGGCCCGGCGGGCTGTATCTGAAGGCAAGCTCCTGGCGGCTCAACCTTTGCCTGGCAGCGGTCGTAGAAGGAGTATGGGGCCGATTCTGCAGGAGGCACCGGTGGGCCAGGAGGCGGGCGATTCCTTCGGGGAATTCGTGCGCGTCCGTTCGGCGTACCTGTTCAAGCTGGCCCTGCTGCTGACCGGGCAGAATCAGGCCGAGGCCGAAGACCTGCTGCAGATCGCCCTCGAACGGGCCTACCGGCGCCGGGCGCTGCTGTCCCGGGATCGGAGCCCGGAACCGTACGTGCGCAAGGTGCTGGTCAACGCCTCTATCGACCGGTGGCGGACGCTGCGGCGGCGCGCCGAGCAGCGTCTTGAGGCAGGTGATTTCGACCCCGCGGTAGAGGACCAGACTGCCGAGCTTGCCAACCGCGACCTGCTGTTGCGGTCGCTGGCGCTGCTCCCGCCGAGGCAGCGGGCAGTGGTCGTGCTGCGGTACTGGGGGGACCTGTCGGAGGCGGAGATCGCCGGGACGTTGGGCTGCAGCGTGGGCACGGTCAAAAGCCAGGCATCGCGAGGGCTAGCCAGGCTGCGCGAGCTAGCCGGAATCTCCCCCGGCAAGGAATCGCGGTACCTGGGCGGAGGTGCATGAGTGCCATGAGTGACTTCGAAAGCCAGCTACGGGAGGCGATGAGCGCGGCCGTCGCCGACGCCCAGCCGCCCCGGGCAGTGATGGAACTAGTCCGCCGACGCAATCGGCGGCGGAACGCGCGGCTGGGCGCCGCGGTCGCAGTCGCCGTCGCTGTAGCGGTCGCTGTGGCCCCGGTTGTTAACGCGCTGGAGAGCGGGGGAGGACGACCCGCGCACGGGCGCACCTCGGGCTCGCCCCTGTTCCCCGGCGGGGGCCGGATACTCCTCAGGGCGAACGGAGACCTGAAGTGGCTCTACCCGGACGGCCGGACTGTGCAGATCGCTTCCGGCTTCGCTGGGGCGACACCGGATGGCAGCGAACTGCTGGCGTGGAAGCACGTGAGCCCGCCAGGCTCATCCAGGTTCCTCCCCCATGGCTGCTTTGATCCGGACTGTACGCGTATTCACGACCTGAGCTACTACACGATGAATCTTGATGGATCGGATTCCAGGCTGATCCTTCCCGCCGAGCCTCCTGTTGGCAACAGGGCGATGCAATACGAGGATGCGCAGCTCTCGCCCGACGGCTCCAGGCTCGCCTACATCAGCCAGGAACTTCGCAACGGCACTAAGAACATATTCCTCGGTGCAAGTGAGCTCTGGTCAGTTGACCTCGCAACCGGTCGGAAGATCGATCTTGGCCCTTACGTCTCCTATATCCCGTTCGCATGGAGGGACAACGCGACGATTATCGTCGACTCGCCTAACGGCAGATCCATCCAGTTGGTGAACGTCCAGGACGGGAGCAGGACGGACTACCTCACGGTGGACGACCCACGCTTGATCGGCGCCTACGAGCGCGCCCGGCCGGGAGCGGGGCCCCCGGTCTCCATCGGCCTGGACGGCTGGAGCCCCGGCCCAGGCCCATCCGCCCTCGCAGTGTCGCTGGACGGCCGGGCCCGGATCGGCCGAAACACGAACAAGCCCGCCGAAATCCTGGTTGAGAAGAGCCGCGTCCTCGCCTTCGCCCCCAGCAGCAGCCCGTGGATCTCGCTGACACTGAAGTGGGGCTCAAACGGGGTCTTCCTGCTTGACTCCCAGTCAGGTAAATGCGATTGCCCGGATCTCTGGAATAACGTTACTTATGCCGGAACGGTGCACAATGAACAGCTATCCCGGGTGCAGACCATCTCCGGCATATGGGATACCTCGGCTGTCAGCCCCGAAGGCACCGTGATCGCGCTGGCCAATGGCGGGGTCATCGATTTTTCACCGGTGCCGTCGCCCGCCTGCGATCTGGCAGGGAAGTGTCTGCATTTCCAGATGAAACAGGTGCTCAGGCGGGGAGCGTTGCTGGCCTGGGAACCGTAGCGCTGTACGGGTCGACAACCACGCTCCTCGTCCGCACCGATGAGCCGATCCTCGACCCGGCCTGGACCGTCAAGCCGGTCACCATGGATGACCTGGTGCTCGCCTATATGAGCCAGGCGCGCGACGCCAAGCAAGTTCGTTGGTCCGGACTGGGGGTCCTTCGATGATCCGGTTCACCTGGCTGCAGTTCCGCACGCAGGCGGTGGTGGCCATCGGTGCGCTGGCGGTCGTTGCCGTCGTCTTGGCGGTGACCGACCCGCACCTGGCCCACCTCTATGACACGACCGTCGCACCGTGCAAGGCCCAGAACGACTGCTCGACGGCCACGGCTGCGTTCCTCCGTAACGATCACGATCTCCAAGGTTGGCTCGGCGTCTTGTCGTCGCCGTGCCCGGCCTCATCGGGATCTTCTGGGGAGCGCCGCTGGTCGCCCGCGAGCTGGAGACCGGCACCTACCGCCTGGCGTGGACGCAGAGCGTCACCCGAAAGCGCTGGCAGTGAAGCTCGGCCTCGTCGGTTTGGCCAGTCTGGCCGTCGCGGGCTCCTCAGTCTCATGGTGACGTGGTGGTCGAGCCCTCTCGACCGGGTCAACATGAACCCATTCACGGTTTTGACCGGCGCGACATCGTCCCCATCGGCTATACCGCCTTCGCTTTCGCCCTCGGCGTCACCGCCGGGGTGCTCATCCGACGGACCCTGCCCGCCATGGGCGCTCGGCTGGCAATCACCTCCTGGGTGCGACCGCACCTCATCGCCCCTTCCGCATCACCGTGCGCAACACCGGGATCGCCGCCAGCGGACCGGTGCCGCCGGGCACTGGGGTGCACAAGCCGGGCGACTGGGTCCTCTCCGACAAGACGATCAATGCCGCGGGGCACGTGATCGGACAGAATGGAGCTGTCGGTAATGATGGGCTGACGACCGCAGTCGGGCCTCATGGGGCAACACCACGTACTTAAGCTGCGCGGGTTGGTGTGAGGCTGTGACCTGGGTTTTTGCTTGGGCTGCGGGATGGGTCTGAGGCGTTTTGCCTGCGAGAGGGGCTCCTGGTAGGCGTTGGGTGTCGATTCCTCGCCCGTCCAGGAGCCCTTGTGCTTTCTTATCTGCCTCATGTCGTTGATGCAAGCCGGACAGCGGAGTCCCCGGTGGCCGGGACTCCGGCGGGGACGGTCGTGGTGCGGGCCGCTGGCCTGCGGGTTCGCGGGGGGACGGTCACGGCGGGCGGTTCGGTGCCGTCGGCGGGCGAGCTGGCGGTGTTCTGCCGGCCGGTGGTGACGGCCCCGGCGGTGGCCCGCCGGGACGGGACGGTTCTGGCGGGCGGGTGGCTGCCGGATTCGGTGCGGCTGGGTGAGCTGGAGCGGCATCTCGGCGACGGCGTGATCGAGGCGGTCGTGGCGGCGGCGCTGGAGCAGGGCCGGCTGAAGGAGCGGCAGCGGCGGCGGCTGATGTCGTATCCGCTGGTCATCCGGCTGATGATCGCGATGACCCTGACACCGGACGCGTCGTACTGCGAGGCGCTGGCGAGGCTGGCCGGGCTGCTCGCGGACATCCCGTTCGCCCTGGAATGGCATATTCCCACGGAGAAAGTCATCACGGACTGGCGGCTCCTGGTGCCGGCGGACCTGCTGGAGGCCCTGTTCTGGCGGGCGGCCGGCCCGCTGGTCAGCGACGATGAGCCGTCGGCGGTGCTGCTGGCCGGGATGGTGGCATGCGCTGCCGACGGGATGCTGGTGAACCTGGCGGACACGCCGCAGAACCGGGCGATGTTCGGCTCGGCCGGGACGGGGGATGATTCCGCGCCGTTCCCGCAGCTGCGGATCGTCGCGCTGACCGCCCGGGCCGGCCGCGCCATGCTGGGCGCGATCTTGGGCAGCTGCCGGGCCGGGGAGCAGACCCTGCTCAGGCGGCTGATCCGCCGCCGCCCGGACCTGGTCGCCGGCCGCGTGATCTGCTTCGATCGTAACTTTCCCGGCCATGAGCTGATCACGGCGATCCTGGACGCGGGCGGGCACGTCGTGGCGCGGGTCAAGGCCGGGATCAGCCTGCCGATGGCCGAAGGCGGCGGCTGGCTGCCCGACGGATCCCGCCTGACCTGGCTGAACGCCACGTCCGGGAAGAAGGAAGACCGGCTGCCAGTCCGCGCCGCCGAGCACAACGCGGTCCTGCCCTGCGGTGACGGGAAGGAAGTCCCGGAGACCTGCACCGTGATCACCACGCTGCCGGGCCATGAGGCCGCGCCCGCGGACGCGGTCCGGGAGACGTACCTGACCCGGTGGAGCGCGTCGGAGACCACGTTCGGTGAGGATAAGGCCACCATCACCGGCGCCGGGGACCGCACCAGCGGCCCGGTGCTGCGGTCGGGGTCCCCCCGCCTGGTCATCTCCGAAGCCTGGGCCTGGCTGACCGCCACCCAGCTGGCCCGCGCCAGCGCCGCCGCCGCGCTCCGCGGCCAGGCGGCTGCCGCCCGCGCCCTGCGCCGCAGGGACAGCGCCCTGGTCACCGCGGACGAGGAATCCTTCACCGCCGTCTGGCGCCACGCGGTCCGCTCCATGACATCCACCCAGGTCACGGCATCATCGTCACTGCAAGCACTCGCCGCCGCGGCAGACGCCGCCGCCCGCGCCGCCCTGCACACCCTCAACATCCCCGGACGGCAGCGCCACTCAGAACGCGCCCGGAAAGCCCGCCCGAAATTCCCGCACGCCACCGCCGCCAAGACAACCGTCACCGGGAAACCCGAGGTCACCGTGTTCGCACCCGGTTCCTACTAGCCGCCCGCCGTTACCCCGCCCCGCCAGGAAGGAGGAACCGCCCCGCGCAACCGGGCCGCGGACCGTGGAACCGCGCGCCACCCCGCCGCGGCACGCGGACAGAAACCATACCCGCACACCATCTGGAAACAGACTCCAGGACACATACAGAACACCGAAACCACAAGATCCCAGGAAGTCGGAAACACCTAAAGTCCGTGGTGTTGCCTCATGGGGTCACCATCAAAGGACTGGGGTCCTGCCCCAACCTCACACTCTCCAGGTTCGGCCCAAACCACGCGGCTGCAAACGCTCTTATTCAGAAATGCGTGGACCAGCTTCGGATACGTGACGTGCTGACCTATCAACCCGCCAGCCGTTACTGGGCGTTCCAGTGGTACGAGACGGCGATCTTCCTCCTCGCTGCTCTCATCATGGGCGGGTTCTGCTTCTGGTGGTTCCGCCGCCGCCGCTCTGAGGGACTTCACATCCAGCACCCCCACACCAACCGCGCCCCGGAGCTGGAGAGGTCTACGTGATCTTGCACAACCCGTCGGCTCATAGCGAAAGTACCGATTTGCCGTTATGCGGGTGATCAAGATCATCACGCCCTTCTGGGGCCCCTATCTGCCAAGGGGAGCTTCAATCCGGCATGGCGTTCCGGAGCTAGCATGAGAGCCACGCGGTCCATGCGTGGTCCAAGCGGTCGGCCGCACCCGCGTTTCGCAGTTCAGGAGGGTGATCGCGAACCGCCTCCGGAGCCGTGTGCGTTGCCTCGCAGATGGGCGAGCTGCATTCTGATGACGTGAAACCGGATCTGCGCTTCGAGTTGTTGCGCCGGGCCGAGCGAGATCAAGCCGCGCGTGGGAAGGGCGAGCCCGACTGGGAGTCGGTTGTCGCAGTCGATGCCGAAAATCTTGCCTGGCTGATGCGCGTCGTGGCCGAGGTCGGCTGGCCCGGCCGGTCGATGGTCGGCGAAGACGGCGCCCACGCAGCATGGCTCCTGGCACAGCATGCCGATCGTGACCCTGCCTTCCAGCGGAGGTGCCTTGACCTGCTGACCGAGGCCACCGATCGCGACGAAGCCTCGTCGGCCGAGCTGGCCTACCTGACTGACCGCGTCCTGCTGGCCGAGAGCCAGCCCCAGGAGTACGGCACGCAATTCACCGGACGGGAGGGACGGTGGGCGCCGCGGCGGCTTCGTGATCCTGAAAATCTTGACGAGCGGCGGGCAGCCATGTCGCTCGGACCGCTGGCTGACAACATCGCCCGCCTTGACGAGGCGTATGGTCCGCCAAGACCAGGAAGCGTCCCGTGCGCCAAATGCGGTGGCACCGTCGAGGTCTGGCTGCCCGATGAGGGAGAGGAACGTAAGGTCAACTGCCCTGCATGCGGCTGGACCGCGACGTTGAGAGTGGGCGCACCAGCGAGAGCCACCAGACGTCCCGA
Organism: Streptosporangiaceae bacterium; assembly: GCA_035299845.1. Taxonomy (GTDB): domain Bacteria; phylum Actinomycetota; class Actinomycetes; order Streptosporangiales; family Streptosporangiaceae; genus Palsa-506. The sequence goes on along the minus strand of DATGVY010000725.1, from coordinate 5,040 downwards.
TGGGCCATTAGCGGGCCATTAGCCTTGGCCCTGGGCGTGGCAACGGTCACTGGCGGTGCACCAGATGCCCAGGCCAGCATGGCTTACGGCCCAGATCGGTCGGCTTCCCAAGCTGACAGTGCGGCCGGCAGCTTGTCCTGGCAGCGGACGTTCGAACCTGGCCATCGCCGGGCTCCCGGCCCGCCGCCCCAGCGTGAGCGTGCCCAGCGGCGGCCGGCTCCCGTTAGCCTGCGGATGTGGAGTCAGCAGGCGGCGTGCGGGTGCACCGGCATGAGGCCGCGGGGGTTTCCGGCGCGATCTGCGAGATCGTGCTGGAGCGGCCGGAGGCCATGAACGCGCTGAGCACAGCCATCGCCGCCCGCCTGGCGCGGGTCTGCGCGGAGATCGCGGCTGACCTTCAGGTCCGCGCGGTGGTGCTGGCCGCGGCCGGGGAGCGCGCCTTCTGCGTCGGCGCTGACCTGAAGGAGCGGGCGGCGATGAGTGATGCCGAGTTGCTGGCGCAGCGGCCGGTGTTCCGCGCGGCGTTCGGCGCGCTGCTCGGCCTGCCGCAGCCGGTGATCGCCGCGGTGCACGGCTACGCGCTGGGCGGCGGCTGCGAACTCGCGCTGTCCTGCGACCTGATCGTGGCCGGTGAGGCACGTAGCCGTCTTCCTCGCGCACCATTGTCCAGCTCGCGGCCACCGCGTCCAGGGCGCGCCGCGAGCGTCGCATGCGATCGGCTACGCCGACCCTGGACTCGTCGGCCACTCGCAGGGTTCGGCGCTATCAGGAAGACGGACAGGACTAGGACCTGCGGTAGGACCTCCAGCGCTGGCTGGCGTCACCGGAACCGCCCACGGCGGACGGTCGGCGGTTCGACCCTGTATCTCAGCGGGCGTCACGATGAGGATCTCGTCGCATCAACGGAATCGCACCCTTGGGTGCGTGGTGAGGCTGGCCAAGTTCTGGAGCGAACGCGTATCGAGGTCCCCGCAGGCACAAAGCTGCCTGATCCGAAAGCAGATGTCATAGAGCCAGACCCGCTCGGTGAGGTGCTCCCGGTCAAATAGCTCAGGGTAACCAGCGCGGAGCCAGACGAGCACGGGCACCTCAGAAGCAGCGACAGCACCTGGAGACACCTGGGCGTAAATATCGACGTCGTCGCCGCTGATTGTCGCGAACTCAAGATCCGGCGGACCCAGGCGCGCCCATTCCAGGTCAAGCAGCGCGACAAGGCGTCCCTGGTGCCACAACACGTTGGCGAAGCTGGCGTCACCGTGGACCACCACGCCGTCCTCGAACTCGGCATCGCTGAGCAGCGGCCGCAGTTCCCCGACCCGCACCCGCACCCGGCCAGCAAGATCACTGTCCATGCCGGGCTGTTCTTCCAGCCAGCCGAGCAGGGGGAACAGGCGCGAGATGGGGAGCGGCACAATTCCCGCCCCGACGATGTCATCGGGCATGACGGGCGCGGGCAAGGGTGCCTGCCGCAGCTGCTCCCGAACCCCTGACGGCGGCTTCCACCCGTGCAAGGCCTTCAGCGCACCGGCAAGACCGGCCACGGCATCGCGCCGCTCCCGGCCCGACAGCCGGGGCCACACCAGATCGAGGCGCTCGCCGGGAAGCCGCCGGAGAACCATCCACGTCAGGCCCTCAGTACACCCCGCGGCCACGACCGTGGCGTGAGGGACCGAGGCCGGAAGAGACTCCAGGAGCATCCGCTCGCGAACCAGGCGTTTCCGGTCACCTCGCCAGCACACGCGGAGCACCGATCCGCCGGTGAGCCACGTATCGTTTGACCAGCTCTCGGCGAGGACAGCCCCGCCAAGGTCAACGGGGACGGCCGCGCGGACGATCTCCAAGCGGGCGGCAGGATCGTTCACGCGGCCACCGTACGTCATAAGGAGGAGGTCGGAGCCCATGTCGTCCGAGGCCACCAGGCAAGCTCCCAGGTGCTCTAGCCGTTCCTGGTGATACTGGTCTGATGGCCTATCACCGGAACCCGCGAGCGGGCGACGTACCGCTTTCGCGCGGGCGGATGACCAGCGGGATCGTGCGACGCGGTGACCGGCTGCTGCGGCCGATGGGGCCGTGGTCGCCCGCCGTGCACGAGTACCTGCGGCATCTGGAGGCAGCCGGGTTCGATGGCTCACCACGGGTGCTCGGGACCGAGGGCGACCGGGAAGTCCTGACCTTTATCGACGGCCATGTCGCCATGGACCCGCGCTGGCATCCCGGGCATGGGCACCGGCTCCCGCCCTATGCCAGGACCGACCTGGCCCTGCGCGGCGCGGCCGAACTGATCCGTAAGCTTCACTCGGCAGCCTCCGGCTTCCAGCCAGCCATCACCAGCTACCGCTTCCACCCGCACCCTCCTCGGGAGGGGGAGATTGTCTCCCACGGCGACCTTGGCCCGTGGAACACCGTCTACCGGCACGGGATACCAGTAGCGTTCATCGACTGGGACAGCGCCCAGCCCGTCGACCCGCTGGCCGACCTCGCCAACACGGCCTGGACCTTCGTGCCGCTCGCACCGTCCGGCCAGCTCTCCGAAGCAGGATTCGACCCGCTGCCTGACCTGCCGGCCCGGCTTCGCATGTTCCTGGACGCCTACGGCCTAACCGACCGGAAAGCGATCCTCCCGGCCCTCCAGCGCGGCAAGCTGGACGAGCCCGAACCGCTGCGCTGGCTCCAGGACATCTCAACGGACCTCGCTCGCGCACTATAACCCGCACCACGTGGGCCTTTCGAACCACGCCGCGTTGACATTCACGGCAGGCTTTTCGCAACTCAGCGCGGGTGCTTGCTGACATGCCCTAAATGGCAGCGGCGAACTCGCTTATGCAGGGCCGCAGCAGACGCTACCGGTCTGGGGGCCCCTGCCGCACGGTCATCTGCTCCTTCTCCAAGGCCTGGCGCAGACGGATTGCTTCGGCAGAATCACCCTCCAGCCTGGCTTGGGCGTCCGCCAGCACCTCCGGGGCCACGAAGATCGGCGCGGGCACGAGCGCGAGAAGGTTCAGCGCGTCGCTCGGCCTCGCGTCGACCAGCCCCACACCTGACGGGCCCTCCACCTCGACGGTGGAACCGTAAGCCGTCCCGCCGCCGAACGCTGGCACCAGCCGGTCAATGCGCACCTGCCGGACCCGCCCGCCGAGGGCTTGCAGCAAGCCAGCGGCGAACTGAGGGCCCATCGGCCGGGCAAAGTCGACCCCGGTGAGTCTGGCGGACAGATTGAACGCCTCCACCGGGCCAATCTCGATGGGCAGATGACAGTCCTGCGACACCCCCTCCAGCACAACGCAGCTCAAAGGGTCGCCCGGGTCCCTCAAGACCCTGACGACTTTGTCGAGGCGCATCTCCACGAAGTCGGCATCCGTGACCGTCGTCATGACAACCCCTCCTCTGCGAGGCACCGACCACCGAGACCATCCTCGCACCATGGCTCAACTGCCGGAACTCTGCGACAGCCGCTGGCGGGTGGTCGTGCCCGTTGCGTGCGATCGGAGGGTTGGAAATGAGCAATCGCGGTCAGTCACAGTACAAACGCCAAGACGATGATCTGCATCAGCGCTAGTCGCCGGCGGTCCGGTTGCAGCCTTCCAGGTGCGGGGCGAACAGGCGGATCATCTGCGGCGCGGCCGGGTGCGCGGTCACCTCGTGCATCGGCCAGGCGGTGTACGCGAGCCCGCGCTCAGCGCAAAAACCGGCCAGCTCCTCAAGGAAGAACGCGCATCATCGAGCGGCATGGCGCGGTAATACCGGCCAACGGCCCAGCAATGCATGCAGGTCGTCGGGCATCCCGACACCTCAACCATCACTTGAGCCCACACATGCCGGATCGTCCCGCCAACCGCGGCATTCTGCAACAGACCCATCCAGCAGCAACAAGATGCAACACCCGACGGTGGCCGCACACCCCGACGCACAGATGCATCCTGGGCAGGTGCACTACTGCCAGTCATGCACGGCGCCGGTGATCATGCAGCCCTGCGGAGGAGCTGCCTGGTGCCCAGACTGCGGGCGCCTGGACCAGGGCGCAGCGATCGAGCCGCTATTTGTGGTCACCGGAGCATCCGGGTCGGGCAAGACTGCCATCTTCCCGGCACTGGCCCGATTGCTGACGGGCCGCTGCGTCACTTTCGACTTTAACTGGATGCTCGACGCGGCCGGTGCTCTCAGCGGGGGACAGCCGGTCGCATGGCCCGCCTTCCGGGACGCCCGGCTCGCGGTTGCCCATGGCATCGCGCAAAGCGGAATGCCCACCGTCCTGCTTGGGCCGCTGATCCCCGGGCATCTCAACAGGCTTGCCAACCGCCGGTGGGTGGGAGAAATCCATTACCTGCTGCTGGACTGTCCCGACGATCTACGGCGCAGACGGATCGAGGCCCGTCCTGCCTGGCGGCGGCGCGACATCGAGGAGCAGACTGCCTTTGCCGGCATCAAAGTCGACTTCAAGCGCATTCCTTGATCTACGGCAGATGCGCGAACCCAGTGCGGTCGGGCAGCTCGTCCTGGCGGCGGACGTTCGAACCCGGCCTTCATCGGGCTCCCGACCCACCGCCCGAGGGTCTGCGCGCCGAACGGCGGTCGGCTCCCGTTAGCCTGCGGATGTGGAGCCAGCAGGCGGCGTGCGGGTGCATCGGCATGAGGCCGTGGAGGTTTCGGGCGCGATCTGCGAGGTCGTGCTCGACCGGCCGGAGGCGATGAACGCGCTGAGCACGGCCATGGCTGCCCGCCTGGCGCAGGTCTGCGGCCAGATCGCGGCTGACCCTCGGGTCCGCGCGGTGGTGCTGGCCGGGGCGGGGGAGCGTGCGTTCTGCGTCGGCGCTGACCTGAAGGAGCGGGCGGCGATGAGCGACGCCGAGCTGCTGGCGCAGCGGCCGGTGTTCCGGGCGGTGTTCGGCGCGGTGCTCGGCCTGCCGCAGCCGGTGATCGCGGCGGTGCACGGCTACGCCCTCGGCGGCGGCTGCGAGCTTGCGCTGTCCTGCGATCTCATCGTCGCCGACGAGACCGCCATATTTGGGCTGCCGGAGACTACCGTTGGCCTGGTGCCCGGCG
>DATGVY010000724.1:0-7508 GCA_035299845.1 Streptosporangiaceae bacterium | reverse complement strand
TGAGGGCGGGGCGCCGGCCGCGCCGCGGCTCAGCGGCCGGCCTAGCTCGTCGCGCGGCCGGGCGTTGCGTGGCCGGCCTGCGGCGTCCCTGTCCCTGTGAGCGCCCCCGTCGCCGCGTGCAGCCGTGCCGCCCTTCGCGCGGGCGCCGGTGTCCAGGTTCCGGTCCGCATGGGCGGCCCCGTCGCCGGATCCGCCTGTGCCCTTGTCCATGCTGTCGCGCGCCGGCGGCGACGTCATCGCTCTGGTTCCGGATCGGCCAGCCACGAGCAAAGCTCCGCGTCGAAACGAGCGGGCAGTTCTTCGTGCAGGAAATGCCCGGCTCCGTCCAGCAGCCGCCATCGGTACGGTGCCTCAACGTGCTTGCCAGAGCCGCGCGCCGTTCCTGGCAGGACGCAGCTATCCAGGGCGCCGTGCATGTGCAGGGTCGGTGCCTGAATCGGAGCCCGCATGCTGCGCGCGTACCGCACGCCATCTGGCCGCAGCCTGGAGCGGACGAACCAGCGGTGGTACTCAAGCGCGGAGTGGGCAACCGACGGCAGGCACATGGCCGCGCGGTAGCGGCGCTCAGTCTGCGGATCCGGCCACCCTGGGCCCGACCAGGACCGCAGCATGCGGCCGACACGTTCAGCGTCATTCCGGGTTAGCTGGCGCTCCGGCAGCACAGGAAGCTGGAATCCCAGCGCATATCCGCTGCTCCTGCCCTGGCCGAGCGGGTCGGACAGCACGGCACCGCGCAGCAGGAGCGGATGGGGGACGGAGACGATGGCAAGCCGCCTGACCACCTTGCGGAAGTATGCGGCCATGGTCCAGGCGACCAGGCCGCCCCAGTCATGGCCGACCACCACCGCGTTCGCCTCGCCGAGCGACCGGACGAGCCCGGCGGCATCCGATGCCGCCGTCACCAGGTCGTAGCCGCGCGGCGGCTTGTCACTGCCGCCAAACCCGCGAAGATCAGCGGCGACTGCGCGGTACCCGGCGTTGCTCAGCGATACCAGCTGCTCACGCCAGGTCCACCAGAACTGGGGGAAGCCATGCAGCAGCAGGACCAGCGGTCCTTCCCCGCTCTCGGCAACGTGGAAACGTGTTCCGTTGGCGCTGACCGAGCGATGCGACCAGGGGCCGTCGATATAGATCGGCTCCTCGCTCCGCGAGGGCACTGCGATCACTCCGCTCCAGCTGACGTGCCGGCTGCCGGAGTACCGCCATCGCGCCGGATCAGGGAAAGGCCGTCTTGCACCGTCCGCCGGGTCTTCTTCAGCCCGCTCATCCCGCGGAATTTCAGCGCGCCAATGAGCACGGCGAGCCCGGCGAGCAAGACGCATGCCCCGGCCGCGATCAAGAACGCTGCCCAGGCCCAGATGCCGAGCGTGATCAGGCCGTAGGCAAGCGCGAAGCAGGCCAGGATGAGGACCAGGCAGGCGGCAAAGGCAGCGATGATCAGCAGCGCCCCGGCGATACCGATCCGGCGCACATCCGCCTTGAGCTCGAGCTTCGCCAGGTCGAGCTCGCATCTCATCAGCTGAGCAGCGTCCTTGACGGCCAGCGATACCAGAACGCCAAGAGACTGATCGCGTGCACTGTCCACCGGCTGCCGGAGTGCGGAGTCGGCCATCGGTGCTCTCCCCTCTCGTGCTGTCGGGTCAAGTCTCGCGCATCCAGTGCCGCGGCTTGTGGCCGGAGCCCTGTCTTGACTGTGCCGCGCCTTGACGGCTGGGCCGGCGGTCAGGCCGGCCGGCCAGGTTGCGAACTGCAGGAAAGCCGGCCAGGAAGCAAGCCAGGCAGAAACCTAGCCGGCCGGCGGCAGCGACGGGATTGCGGGACGGCGAGGGTGAAGCCGTCAGGCTCGCGTCCGGAACGGCAAACGGCGCCCCCTTAGGGGGCGCCGTCGCCTGACACGTCATTCCGGGTTACCAAGCGTGCACCTTCATATTGCCGGGCTGGCTGCCCCGCGGTGCGCCGTTCGTGGCGCCCCGTCCTGCTGGACTCGCCTGCCGCGGCACGCCTCCCGCGGCTGGTCGCGCGTGGGTGCCCGGTTGCCGTGCCCGGACGTCTCGGTCCGTAAAACCTTTGTACGACGGATCCGGCCGGTTGGAAAGCCCCGAAGCGTGACCAATTCGTGATCTCGATTGGTTGCCGGGTTCACATGCGCTGGGCGGGCAGGTTCTGCCTGGCCAGCGCGGTCATCCGGGCAGCGGCATAGATCGCGGGAGAGTGCGTGCCGAAGGTGAGTACCGGCCAGCCTCGCTGGATCGCAATCCGGCGGAGTGCGCGGTCGGGATTCACCGCGCTTGGATGGCCCACCACCTCAAGCAGGGGCAGGTCGGTGATGGAGTCGCTGTAGGCGAAGCAGTCGGCAAGCCGGTATCCGCGCGCGGCAGCCAGCTCGCGCACCTTGCTGGCCTTCGCTTCGCCATAAGCGTAGAACTCGACCTCCCCCGTGTAGCAGCCGTGCGCGACTGCCATCCGGGTGGCGATGACCCCGGTCGCTCCCAGCACGGTCCCGATCGGCCCGACCATCTCCTGTCCTGACGTGCTCACGATGATGACGTCCTCGCCCGCGCCGCGGTGGGCGGCGAGCAGCGACTCCGCCTCCGCGTACACGTAAGGGAGGATGAGGTCGTCGAGGTGCAAGGACACGATTTCCCTGACAAGCTCCGCTGGCCAGCCACGGCAAAGCCTGCTGACCTGCGCCCGGACCCGCTCCATCCGCCGGTGGTCGGCGCCGGCCAGCCTGAACACCACCTGCCCGAATGCACTGCGGATCGCGTCGCTCCTGCTGATCAGGCCGCGGCGGTATAACGGCGGCCCGAATGCCAGCGTGCTCGAGCGCGAGATGATCGTCTTGTCCAGATCAAAGAAAGCCGCAATGGATGAGCTTGCGCTCTCGACGGATATGCCCACGGTCCGGCAGCATAGAGGAGATCGGATCGCAAGGACGGGGACTGTACCGTCTTGACTGGCTGGTAACTTTGGCTCGTTACGCATAGGCTTTCCTGGGTGACGGACCCGGCTCTGCCCCCCCGGAGCCGGCGCCGTACGGCGACCCCCGCTCTCCCCCCCGGCGGGGGTCGCCTCACCTTCCCGGGCCGTCTCGCCGTCACCGCGGTGGCGGCGAGACGGCATCGCGGCCAGCTAGCAGGCATTCGAGCAACGAGACCGCACCCGGCTTGGACAGCGGCTCGTTGCCGTTTCCGCACTTGGGGGATTGGATGCAAGACGGGCATCCGGCGCTGCAATCGCAGGATCTGATTGCCGCCGCGGTAGCCAGGAGCCATTCTGCTGCCGCCCGGAAGCCGCGCTCCGCGAATCCGGCGCCGCCGTCATTCCCGTCGTAGACGAAGACGGTCAGCCGCCCGGTCGCCGGGTGCAGGTCAGCGGACACGCCGCCGACGTCCCAGCGGTCGCAGGCGGCGACAAGCGGCAGCAGCCCGATCGAGGCATGCTCCGCTGCGTGCGCGGCGCCGGCCAGGTCCACGCCACGGCTGGCCAGGGCTGCCCGCTGAGCTGCATCGATCGTCCACCAGACCGCCCTGGTCCGCAGGGTGCGCGGCGGCAGGTCGAGCGGCGTTTCGCCAGCGGGCTGCCCGGTCTCCAGGTTCCGGCGGACAAAGGAAGTCACCTGCCGGGTTACCTCGACGTCCCCGAAATGCACCTGCCCGGGACCCCAGCAGGCGCGGCGCAGTTCCGCGGTGACCTCGATCGCGGTCAGCTCCCGCGCCGAAGTGGCGTAGCCGGGATCGCGGGCCTGCACCAGGGCGACGGCGTCCGCCAGGTCGAGCTTGGTGACCAGGTACATCTCGCCCTGATGCGGGTAGACGGCGCCAGTGTGCGCGAGCACGTGAGCCGATGGCTCGTCTACCGTGCCGACCAGCCGCCCCGTCGGCTCCTCGACTATCCGCACCGGCAGGCCGCCGGTGCCCCGCAGGCTGGTCGCCGAGGCCCGGCCCTGGCGGGTCCAGTACCGCCAGTGTCCCCGCCGTCGCAGCATTCCCTCGCGGGTCAGCCGGTCGGCGACCGCGGCCGCCGCCGGGCCGAACAGCTCAATGTCGGCCTGGGTCAGCGGCAGCTCCGCGGCCGCCGCGCACAGGTGCGGAGCCAGCACATAGGGATTGCCGGGATCGAGCACCGTCGCCTCGACTGGCTGGTGCAAGATCGCTTCCGGGTGATGCACCAGGTAGGTATCCAGCGGATCGTCACGGGCAATCAGGACGGCGACGGCACCGCGGCCGTCCCGCCCGGCCCGGCCTGCCTGCTGCCACAGCGCGGCCCTGGTACCCGGCCAGCCTGCGATCAGCACTGCGTCGAGCCCGGTGATGTTGACGCCGAGTTCCAGCGCCGTGGTAGTGGCCAGGCCGGTAATGGTCCCCGCCCGCAGCGCATCCTCCAGATCCCGCCGGTCCGCTGGGAGGTATCCGGAGCGATAGGCGGCAACCCGCTGGGCATGGCCCGTGGCCCCCGCCTGGGCCAGCGCCCGCTTGGCGCCAACCGCCACCGCCTCCGCGCCGCGGCGTGACCTGGTGAAGGCGAGCGAGGGAACGTCTTCGATCACCAGGTCAGCAAGCAAGCCAGCGGCCTCTGCGGTGGCAGTCCGCCGTACCGGCGCTCCGGCCTCCCCGCGCAGGGTGGTCAGCGGGGGTTCCCAGAGGCAGAAGGTAACGGGGCCATGCGGGGCAGCGCTTGCGGTCACCTCCTCGGCATCCAGCCCGGTGAGCAGCCTGGCGCATTGGCCCGGCTCGCTGATCGTGGCCGATGCGAGTATGAACACGGGGCCCGTGCCTGGCGCGACCCAGCCCGTGCCGCTGTCCTGGCCGGTGCCGCCCAGACAGCTGTCACCGGTGCCCGGGCCCGCCGCTGCGTGGTGAATCGCCACTCGCCGCAGCCGCCGCAGCACCTGCGCGACATGGGACCCGAAGACGCCGCGGTACCCGTGGCACTCGTCGACGATCACGTACTGCAACCGCCGCAGGAAGCCATCCCACCGGGCATGCCGCGGCAGGAGCGTGTGATGCAGCATGTCGGGCGTCGTGAGCAGGTAGCTTGCATGCGAGCGCGCCCAGGACCGCGCTGCGGCCGGCGTGTCGCCGTCGACCACGGCCGCGCGCACGCCCGTGAGGCCAAGGGATTGCACCATGCGCAGCTGATCGGCGGCGAGTGCCCTGGTTGGCGCGATATAGAGGGCTGTTCTTCCGGCCAGCACCCCGGTCAGCGCGGGCAGCAGGTAGCCCATTGACTTCCCTGACGCCGTCCCGGTTGAGATGATCACGTTCCGTCCCGAGCGGGCGTGGTCCGCGGCAACCGCCTGGTGCGCCCAGGGCGCCGGGACTCCAGCCCCGGCGAAAGCCTCAGCTAGCTGTGCCGGCACCCAGTCCGGCCAGTCCGTCCTGAGCCCTTGCCTGGCCGGGATGTGCTCTACGTGAGTGAGCCGTCCTGACCGTGCGCCCAGCCGCAGCATCCGGGCCGCGCCAGGCGAGTGCGGGGCGGCATCAGGGCCATGGTTTCCGCCCGCGCCCGAGGTTCCGGCCGGGCGGCCGCCGGGTGCGGGGAGGTCGTGGCCGGCCGGTGCCTGCGCCCGCTGTGCGGGGATACGCCCCGCTTGGTCCCTGACCCGGCCAGTCTGGTCCAGGAAATGAGCATCCCGCGCCGGGACAGCATCGACCTGGTCCGGGGCATGCTGGTGCTGGTCCGGAGGGTGCCCCTGCCGCCTGGCCGCGGGGATGGCGGTCTGGCCGGCGGCCGGGCTCACGCGCGGCGGGGGGGTCGGTTGCTCGTCGGGGACGAGCGGCGTCACCGTAGGCATCGCGTTTCAGTGTGTCATCCCGCGGCAAGGTGCCTCGAAGCGTGATCTGGTATAGACATGACCTCAGAGCGTGATTGAATTCGCGTCGGGAGCAAGACTGCCCCCTGGAGGCCCGGGAATACCGCCGGGCTGCGACGCTCGGACGATGGCCGCATGGCGCTGGAGGATTTGTGGATCTGAAGCTTGATCACCACACCAAGGACGGGATCGAGGTCGTCGATGTCGAAGGCGAGATCGACGTCTACACTGCGCCGCGACTGCGTGAACTCCTGATCGAACTGGTCAACAACGGCTTCTACCAGCTCGTGGTGAACATGGAGAAGGTCGAGTTCCTGGATTCGACAGGGCTGGGCGTCCTGGTCGGAGGCCTGAAGCGAGTCCGGGCACACGACGGGTCGCTCGACTTGGTCTGCACGCAGGAGCGGATTCTGAAGATCTTCAGAATCACCGGGCTGACCAAGGTCTTCGGCATTCATGACACCGTGGATGAGGCCATCACGGCAAGAAAAGCCGAGAAGTAATCCCCCGCGGCTCATGCCCCGAGATGGCCACGGTTGAGGTTAGCTTCACGCCCCTGCCCGCGCACGTGCGCACCGCCAGGCTCGTCGCCACCGCGGTGGCCAGGCGCAGCGGCGTCGATGAGGCGTTGCTCGATGAGGTCAGGCTGGCGGTCGGCGAGGCATGCTCGCGCGCGGTGGAGGCACATCGCCTGTACTGCCCGGCCGAGCCGGTCAGGATCGCGCTGACCGATTCCGCCGGAAGATTCGAGGTCGAGGTGACCGACACCGGCGCCGCAGGCGGTGCTGGCGTCATGAGTGCCGCCGCCCGCCCTGATCCCGCCGGCCCGGGCGCCGGCGGCGTCGTCTCGGCGGCGGAACCGGGCGGACCACCCCCCTTTGACCACGGTCTTGGCCTCGCGGTGATCGCCGGCCTCGCCGACGATGTCCAGATCAGCGAGACCGCGGGAGGCGTCAGCATCAGGATGAGCTGGCCCGCCGTGGGCCTGGCGCGCTAGACCCACTTTTGCCGGTCTGACCATCACGAACAGGGCGCGACTTCGCGCAGAACGCGGGGCCGCATTACCATCCAGTGACCCGCATGCGTAGACTCCCGGCACTGCCGTTGGTGGCACCCCATCGCTGGTTGCGCGATGAAGCGTCCCGTTCGGGTGTCCCAGAACTGCGCTGAGCAGCAGTAGCGGCGCGCGTAGCGTGCTTCCCTGTCAAGGAGGACAGATGCCTAGGCTCAACCTCGCTCTGGCGGGTGGTGTGCCCGGCGTAACCGGCGCCAACCTGACCTGGGTCGTCGTCGTGGCCGTGATCGCGCTGCTCGCGCTCGCCGTGGCCGGCTGGCTGGTCAGGGAGGTGCTGGCCGCCAGCCAGGGCACCGAGAAGATGCAGGAGATCGCGCTTTCTATCCAGGAGGGCGCGGCGGCCTACCTGCGGCGCCAGTTCAGGACGCTCAGCGCCTTCGTCGTCCTGATCTTCTTCGTGCTGCTGCTGCTGCCCGCCGACACCGCATCGGTCCGCTGGGGACGCAGCGCGTTCTTCCTTGTGGGGGCGTTCTTCTCGGCGCTCACCGGATTCACCGGCATGTCGCTGGCGGTCCGCGGCAATGTCCGGGTGGCGGCCGCGGCGCGGGCCGGCGCGGAAGGTGAGCGGCCCGCCATGCGGATCGCGTTCCGCACCGGCGGCGTGGCCGGCATGTTCAC
>DATGVY010000723.1:0-3795 GCA_035299845.1 Streptosporangiaceae bacterium | reverse complement strand
AGCCGGGCACGCTCCTCCTCCGATAGGACCACGATGTGTCGCTTGCGCACCTCGGCCTCCCTGCAGCGGCGGTATCCCTCGACCGCACGAGCATGAGACCAAACCTCACATCACACAAGTCACGACTGACGAGCTACTAGGCATATCGGCGCCCGGCCCTTAACAGCCTGATTCCGGTGAATTGAACCGCACGGGCGGGCCAGGGAGCCTGGCCGAACGGCATTCACCGGAGCATCGGCGGCGCCAGCGGCCATCGGCTCCCGCGGCCCGGGCCATGAAGTGGCCTGCCAGTGGCCCGGGCTGCCACGGGCGAACTCACCGCAGGTGATCTTGAACCATTGTCCCGGCGTGCTGGACTACCTACGAGGCGGTCGCCGGGATCATTGCGCGCCGGACGTCGCTGCCGCGGCAATCCGCCGCACGGCCTCTTCCATCAGGGCCGGGGACGTGCCCATGTTGAGCCGGACGAAGCCCTTTCCCTGCGTGCCAAAATCCGGGCCAGGACTCAGCGCCACCCGCCCGCGGGCCAGGAAAGCAGCGGCCGGATCCTCGCCGAGCCCGAGCGAGCCGCAGTCCAGCCAGGCCAGGAAGCTCGCCTCCGGCGGAACGTACCGCACCGCGGGAAGCCGCTCGCCGAGCAGCCGGGACAGCGACCGGCGGTTCTCGTCGAGCTGGGCGAGCGCGGCATCGAGCCAGGGCAGCGACTCTCCGAAAGCGGCCACTGACGCGAGCACGCCGAGATTGCCGGCGAGCAGCGCTTCCCATCGCCGCGTCAGGACGTCGGCCATCTCGTCCGAGCCCGCTACCGCGATGCCGCACTTGAGGCCGGGGATGTTCCAGCCCTTCGACGCCGAGCCGAAGGCGATCACGCGCCGCGTCACCTCGTGATCGAGCGAGAGGAAGGGCACGTGATCCGCGCCGGGCAGCACAAGCGGCGCATGGATCTCATCGACCAGAAGCAGCTTGCCGTACCGCTGGCACAGGTCCGCCACCGCAGTCAGCTGCCCGCCCGACCAGACCCTGCCGACCGGGTTGTGCGGGCTGCAGAGCAGGTACGCGCTGACGCTCTCGTCGCCGAGTACCCGGTCAATGGCGTCGAGATCCAGGTCATAGCTGCCATCGGGACGCCTGAGCAGCGGCGCCTCGACCACCCGGCGCCCGGCGAAGGCGATCCGGTAGAAGAACGGGGCGTAGACCGGCGGGTTGATGACGATCCCCGATCCGTTCGGCGTGAGCGCCGTGATCATCTCGGCGATTCCGGTCATGACATCGGGGATCGGGAACACCCGGGCCGGATCGGGCGACCATCGCAGCCGCTTCCTGGCGAACGCGGCGAAAGCCTCGCCCAGCTCCCCCTTGTGCGCGTAGCCGGCGTCGCCGATCGCGATGGCCGACCGGACCGCCTCCTTGATGGGCCCGGCCAGGTCGAAGTCCATCTCGGCGACGAAAGCAGGCAGCACGTCCCGCGGGTGGGTCCGCCACTTGAAGCTCGTGCGGCGCCTGAGTTCGTCAAGGGCGCAGTCTCCGAGCAGCGGGTCCACCTGACGGATGCTAGTCCAGCGGCGGGCGCCAGCGCCTCCCTGGCATAAGGCCCCGGCTCTCGCGTGCGGCGTTCGCAGCGCCCCGGCTGCACGAGGCCCGCCCGGCTGCCACGAGGCCGCCCGGCTGCAGACCGGCCCGCCCGGCTGCCAGACAGACCGGCCTGCTCGGCTGCCTGACCGGCCCGCCCGGCTGCCTGACCTGCCCGCCCGGCTGCTACGAGGCCGCCCAGCCGCCTGACCGGAATTTGATTCGATATCGTATAGTCTGTTTTCGTGGTATCCGGAAATGAGCCTGGTGCGCTCGTCCTCGCCCTGCACCGCGCCACCCATGCGACGCTGGCCGCGCTGCAGGCCAGGCTTGCCGACCTGGACCTGACCGCGTCCGAGATCAACGCGCTGGCCAATCTGGCTGACGGCCGGCCCCGCAGCATCGGCGAGCTGGCTGCGGACACTGCGACCAAGCCGACGACCCTGACCAGCGTGCTCGACCGGCTGGTGCGGCGCCGCTATGTGGTGCGGCAACTTGACCCAGCCGACCGGCGATCGTTCCTTGTCTCGCTGACCAGCGACGGACGGCCAGTCGCCGACACGGCGCGCGCCGCCATGCGCGACATCGAACGCGCGGCGCTAGCCATGGTCACCGGCACCGACCTGGCCGGCTTCCACTCGATCACCCGAGCGCTCACGGAGGCATCCAGATGACCCACGCCATGCCGGCGGAGCTGGCCGAGATCCTCGCGGAGGTCGCGCCGCCTGGAGCTGCGTTCCGGCATCGTCAGCACATCCACCTGGCCTTCATCACCGTGCGCCGGCATGGCCGTGCACGGGCGGCCGAGTTGATCAGCCGCTGGATCCGGCATATCGCGGCCTACGAGCGGGCACCGCAGAAATACAACGCCACCGTCACCCGCGCCTGGACCCAGATCGTCGCTCACCATGTCACCGCGGACCCGTCCGTGACCGATTTCGAGGCATTCGCCGAGCGCAACCCGGCATTGCTGGACAAGCGGCTGCTGACCCGGCACTACACGCCGGCCACCCTCGCCTCAGCGAGGGCCCGGGCAGAATGGGTAACACCCGATATCACAGCATTCCCGTGGACGGAGACCGGACGGACCCGAGCGGCCAGCAAGCCGCGGCGGGCACGGGGGGGCTGCTAGAGCTGGACCACCTGTGCCGCCGGTACGGCGGCGTGATCACCCTGGACGGACTGAGCTTCGCCGTCCCGCCCGGCCAGGTCTTCGGGTTCCTCGGGCCGAACGGAGCGGGCAAGCCGAACCTCGGAAATCGACATTTCATTAGCCGTGTCCCCTCACGGGGCCAGCGGCGGCGACACCAGTGTGCCGCCGCCGCTGGTTGGCTTCGTTTCCGTGGTTACGCGGGCTGCCTTGATCACCGACTTCCGTTCAGGGCAGCAGGGCTAGCTTGCCGACTGTGGCCCGGGCTTGGAGTTCCGCGAGCGCCTTGGGGCCGTCGGCGAGTTCATACGTGGTGGGCTGGCCGGGGGTGAGCACCCCGGCGGCGATGAGCGCGAACAGCTCGCCCATGACCTCGCCGAAGATCTGCGGTGCGGCCTGGATCAGCACGCCGATGTTCAGGCCGATGATGTGGACCTGGTGCTTGTACATCAGCTCCCAGTTGGTGACCGGGGCTTCGCCGCCGGCCATGCCGTAGACGACGACCCGGCCGGTGACCCGCTTGGCCGCGGCCAGGCTGGCGCCGAGCGTGGCGCCGCCGACTGACTCCAGCACCAGGTCGGCGCCAGTGCCGCCGGTCAGCCGCAGTACCTCGGCGGTGAGATCGGCGGCGCGTGAGTCGAGGACGTGGTCGGCGCCCAGTGCCCGCACTGTCTCATGCTTGCCTAGCGAGGCGGTGGCGATGACCGTCGCGCCGTAGTGCTTGGCCATTTTGACCGCGACCTGGCCGGTCCCGCCCGCCGCGGCGTGGATCAGCACGGTCTGCCCGGCGGCAATGCGCCCCAGGGGCCTGAGCGCGGCCAGCGCGGTGGGCCAGTTCACGACCAGGCCCAGCGCCTCCTCCGCTGCCCAGCCAGCTGGCACCGGCATCACCGCGGCTGCGGGTAGCACCGTGTACTCGGCGAAGGCGCCACATCCGACGCCGACGCCGATGACGCGGGCTCCGGGTTCCAGGCCGGTCACTGCCTCGCCCGTGGCGGCGATCTCACCGGCAGCCTCGAAGCCCGCCAGGTACGGGGGTTGCGGGCCGCCCAGGAACGTGCCGTGGGCCTGCGAGA
>DATGVY010000722.1:0-13955 GCA_035299845.1 Streptosporangiaceae bacterium | reverse complement strand
TCGATTGGACGCGACGTCTGGCCGGGCCAGCACCGCTGGTGCACCGTGTCCAGCCAGAGACCCCGCGGTCCGCGTCGCTACCGTTTGTCGGCCTCGTTGAAGCACACATGCTTCGTGGCTTCCGGGAGCTGGGTCTCTCAGCGCAAGGGCTACGAGAGTCGGTCTGCCGTCTACGGGAGCGAGCGAACGATGAATACGCCCTAGCGACCCGGCGCGTCGCGTCAGACGGGGCAAGCCTGCTATTCGACATGGCCCAATCCCACGACGAGCCGCAATGGACGCGAGCTGTGGATGGCCAGGCGGCGATCAATGAGGTAATCGAGCGCTACCTAAAGTTCGTGTCCTGGAGCAAGAAGGATCCTTACCCGAAGCGCCTGAAGCTGAAGACCTACCGGGGGGCGGACGTAATCATTGATCCTCGGTTCGCGTTCGGCCAGCCTGTCCTAGAACGTCAGAAGATCCGAGTGCAAGACATCCTCGATGCCTTCTGGGCCGGGGAGAGTTCCCATACCGTGGCTGTCGAATTCGGAGTGAAGGTCGATGAAGTCGAGGCCGTCATCCGGTCGGCGACGCGGCGGTGGGCCGCCTGAGCCCGAGTTCCTGATTGACCGCAGCCTGAGCCAGGTGTCGCTTCCCGCAGAACTCCGCAGGGCGGGATTGACAGTCCGGACGCTGACCGAGGTGTATGGCGAGCAGGTGACCCAAGAGACCGAGGACGCCGCCTGGCTCACCTTGGCAGGGGAGCGTGGCTGGGTGGTGTTGTGCCAGGACGACCACATCCGCCGACGTCCCGCTGAACTCCAAGCGCTCACCGATGGGAAGGTCCAGCTGTTCTGCCTCACTAACGCTCAGCTCACGTTTGCTGAGCAAGCTGAGCGCTTCCTAGCCAACCGACACAGGATCATTCAGGCAAGCCGGAAACCTGGGCCGTACGTCTACGGCGTCTACAAGGACAGAATCGCGAAGCTGTGGCCCAGGTGACCATCAGCCATCGTCGTGCCTTTCCCGAAGCCGGGCTGTCCGCGCGGCATACGCGGACATGGGCGTGCTCGACTACGCGCGGGCCGACCTCGAGGCCCTGATGCGAGACGACGAGGAGATCGCTGAGCAGCTCGACGCCCGGCGGTTTGCCGCGGAAGAGGCGGCCAGGGCCGTCCGCCGAGGTCATCACCGGGGGCGCGGCGGACTGACCGGCTGGCGCAACGGGTAACCGCCGGGGGCGCGGCGGACTGACCGGCTGGCGCAACGGGTAACCGCCGGGGACGCGGCGGACTGACCGGCTGGCGCAACGGGTAACCGCCGGGGACGCGACGGACTGACCGCGCTGCCGCCGAGCACCCCAGCCGAGGCGGCAACGACGAGCGACAGGACAACGGGGACGCCGAGGGCGAGCGGCAGGCCCGCCAGGCTGGCGCAGCCGCCGATCACCACCGGCCCGCCGAGCACGCCCAGGTAGCCAAGGCCGGCCACCCGGGCCAGCCCGCTGCCGGGGCGAGCAGGATCGGCGTTGCCCGCCGCCGAGAACAGCTGCGGGATCGTGCAGGACAGGCCGGCGCCGAAGAGAGCGAAACCAGCCACCCCGGCTACCGGGCTGGCGATCAGCAGCCCGGCGGCCAGGCCCACGCCGGCCAGCAGGCCGCATCCGCGCAGCAGCCTGGCCGGCCCGAACCTGGCCGCGAGCCGGTCGCCAAGCAGCCGGCCGAGCGCCATCATGATCGAGAACGCGGCGAACCCGATGGCGGCGAACCCGGCCGAGGTGCCCAGGTTGTCCCGCAGGTAGACGGCGCTCCAGCTGCCCGCCGCCCCCTCGCCCGTCATGCAGCAGAGCGCGAGCAGGCCGAGCACCAGAAGCCTGGCGCCGGTCCGCGACGGGCCGGGCGGGACGGCGAGCGGCGAACTGCCTGATACCGGGCTGCCCGGCGGAAGACGGCCCGGCGGAAGACGGCCCGGCGGAAGACGGCCCGGCGCCTCCCGCAGCTCGGCCAGCACCGCAGTCGCTGCTTGCGCCGCCGCTGACGGCGCCGCCGCCGCTGACGGCGCGACCGGATCACGGGCCAGCCAGGGCCCGGCAAGCAGCGCCACGGCCGCCAGCGGCAGGCCCGCGGCGAGGAACGTCGGCACCGGGCCGATCCCCGCCCAGGCGAACAGCCCGCCGATCAGCGCGCCGCCCAGACCGCCGAAGCTGTAGCACGCGTGAAACGACGTCATCAACCGGCGCCCGCTCTGCCGTTCCACCTCGACAGCCTGGGCGTTCATCGCCACGTCCAGCGATCCGCCCGCGACGCCGAACGCCAGCAGCACGAGCATCAGCATCGTCAGGCTCCCGGCCAGGCCGAGCCCGATCGGCAGCAACGCCACGGCCACGCCGGACAGCCGGGTCAGCCGGGAACTGCCGAAGGCATCGACCATGCGCCCCGCGAGCAGCACGACGAGCACCAGCCCCACCGGCGCCGAGAGCAGCGCGACGCCCAGCAGCCCGTCACTGAGCTGCAAGACATGCTTAACGGCAGGAATCCTGGCCAGCCACACGCCCTCGGCCAGGCCGAGAATGGCGAAATACGCCACCACCGCCGCCCGCGCACGCCGCAGCCGGGCGCCCTGAGCCATGCCGCCCTTCGCCGCAGTCCAGGATCCGATGCACGGACAATACAAGATGCGCGCACCGCCGCGCTTCCGGCAAATCGCACCACGCACCGGGGAGGGCGCCAGCTTGCCACCGACCTATTCCGCGCTGACCCACCTGGAGTGCTCCCGGTGCCAGCGTGGCTACGACGCCAGCCAGATCCAGGGCACCTGCGCCTGCGGGGCGCCGCTCATTGCCCGCTATGACCTGGAACGGGCCGGGGCCGCCGCCAGCCCGGGGCAGATCGCCGGCCGGCCGCCCGGCCTGTGGCGCTACCACGAGCTGCTGCCGGTTTCCTCGGCCAGCGCCGTGGTGAGCCTCGGCGAGGGCATGACGCCGTTGCTGGCGATGCCGCGGCTCGGCCGCGCGCTCGGCCTGCCCCGGCTGCTGATGAAGGACGAGAGCCCGCTGCCCACCCGCACGTTCAAGGCGCGCGGCGCGGCCGTCGGGGTTTCCCGCGCGGCGGAACTCGGCGCCGCGGGCGTGGCCATGCCGACCAACGGCAATGCCGGGGCTGCGTGGGCCTGCTATGCCGCCAGGGCCGGGCTGCCCTGCCTGGTCGCCATGCCGGCCTCCGCGCCGGCGATCACCCGGGCCGAGTGCGCCGCCGCCGGAGCCGAGACCTACCTGGTGGACGGGCTGATCAACGACGCGGGCCGGCTGATCGCGGCTGCCGCCGCCGAGCGGCCCGGGTACCAGGACGTCTCCACGCTCAAGGAACCGTACCGGCTGGAGGGAAAGAAGACGATCGGCCTGGAGATCGCCGAGCAGCTCGGCTGGCGGGTTCCTGACGTGATCGTCTGCCCGACCGGCGGCGGGGTGGGCCTGATCGGCATCCGCAAGGCGCTGCGGGAGCTAGCGGAGATTGGCTGGATCGGGTCGCAGATGCCGCGGATGATCGCGGTGCAGGCAGCCGGCTGCGCCCCGGTGGTGCGGGCATTCTCCGGCGGCGAACGTGACACCATGCCGTGGCACGACGCCAGGACGGCTGCGTACGGCCTGACTGTCCCTAGCCCTCTCGGCGGCTTTCTCGTCCTCGACGCTCTCTATGCCACGGACGGGACCGCCGTTGCCGTCACCGACGCCGACCTGCTGGCCAGCCAGCTGCAGGCAGCGCGCCTGGAGGGGACCTGGATCTGCCCGGAGGGAGCGGCCTGCTTCGCTGCCGCCGGGCAACTGCGCGAAGCCGGCTGGCTGGCCGAGAGCGACGAGGTCGTGGTGCTCAGCACCGGCTGCGGGCTGAAGTACCCGGAAACGATGCCGGCCAGCCCGCCGTTGCTCGCTGACGGCATTCGCATCCGCAGCCGGCACTTCCGGACATAAGCTCATGACCGCAAGCAAGCAAACGGACAGACGCTCACCAAGGAACTGGCAGCCAAACTTTCCCCCGCCGCGTCATCGTGTCTTCATCTTCGGCGGGTACACATGTCTGATGTGCACCGGCTGCGGGGAGCGGGGGTTGCCGGATCGGCTGAGCGCTTACGGGCCAGAAGGAGGGCAACCGCGTGCCGCAATCAGCGACGTCCGGGCCAGATACTGACCGGGCGGCCTCGCCGATTGCCGATCCGCAGCACCGCCGGGGCAGGCAGCGCCGGCGGTTGCGCGACCGGCGGGGCGTACGGATCGCCATCGGAGCCCGGGGTACTGAGGTGCACATGACCCCGGTGCAACCGCCAGACCGCTGCTACGCGATCTCCGGTCGCGACCTCACCGCAGTCCTAGCCCGGTGACGACCGAACTGCCAGCCCCGCCCGCGACGAGCGCCACCGGGACGGCCGCGGCCAGGTATCCGGCGCCCGCGCGTTGGCTTATCGCTGTCCTGACGACAGCGCGGCCCCGTCAGTGGCCGAAGAACCTGCTGGTCTTCGCCGCTCCGCTGGCAGGCGCGTCGCTGGGCAGGCCGCATGGCATGGCTTACGCGCTGGTCGCGGTGGCCGCTTTCACCGCGGCGTCGAGCGCGGTGTACTTCGTCAACGACGTGCTTGACGCAGAGCGCGATCGCCGTCATCCGTACAAGCGGCACCGGCCGGTGGCCGCCGGCACGCTCCCCCGGTCGCACGCGCTGACGCTGGCCGCGGTGTGCGCGGCGGCGGGCGCGGCGGCTGGCTTCCTGATCGGCGAGCCCGGCCTGTCGGCGGCCGTCGGTGCCTACCTCGCGGCGTCGCTCGCATACACACTCGGGCTCAAGCATGTCCCGGTCCTTGAGCTACTGCTCGTCGCCTCGGGCTTCGTGCTCCGCGCGCTCGGCGGCGCGGCCGCCACCGGCGTGCCGCCGTCCGGCTGGTTCCTCCTGGTCTGCAGCCTGGGTGCGCTCATGGTGGCGGTCGCCAAGCGCTCCATGGAGCTGGCCATGCTGGGCGCTGACGCGGCCAGGCACCGGCCCGCGATGCGCGGGTACACCGCCGCGTCGCTGCGGATCAGCCAGCGGTTCCTCAGCCTGGCGATGGTCGCGGCCTACCTGCTGTGGGCGTCCGGCGAGCCGGCCAGCTGGAGCAGGGACTGGCACCTGGCGAGCGCGCTGCCGCTGGCCGCGGCGCTGGTCCGGTTCGGCAGGCTCAGCACGGGCGCGGCGAGCAGGCCAGTCGAGGACCTGATCGCCCGGGATCCGGTGATGGCCGGCTGCGAGCTGACCTGGCTGCTCATGTTCGCGGTCGGGCTCGGGGCCGGGCTGTGACGGCCGGCACCGTAACTGGCGGTACCGTGGCGGCGAGGTGCCAGGCTAAGGCGGCCGGGCGGTAGCGGGAGGAGCCAGCTTCATGCTCGATGCCCTTGGCCAGCCCAGCCGGATCCTGCTGCTTGGCGGGACAAGCGAGATCGGCACCGCGATCCTGGCCGCGCTTGGCGCGCGCAGCGAGACAGAGGTGATCCTGGCTGGCCGTGACGAGCAGCGCCTGACGGCCGCCGGCAAGGCGCTGCCGTACCAGGTGCGGACGACTGTCTATGACGCGACCGCGCTGGATACGCACGAGGCGGTGATCGCGGAGGTCTTCGCCGCCGGTGACCTGGACATCGTCATCTCCGCGGCCGGCATCCTGATACCCCAGGACGCGCTGGAGCGCGACCCCCGCCAGGCCGGGCTGCTCGTCGACACCAATTTCACCGGCCACGTCACTACCCTGCTGGCCGTGGCAAGGCGGATGCGCGCGCAGGGCCATGGCGCGATCGTCGTTCTCTCGTCGGTGGCCGCGATCCGGCCGCGCAGGGCCAACCTCGTCTACGGCGCGGCCAAGGCCGGGCTGGATGCCTTCGCCCGCGGCCTGGCCGACTCGCTGCAAGGCACCGGCGTGCGGGTGCTGCTCGTCCGGCCGGGATTCGTGACCGGCCGGATGACCGAAGGCATGGCGCCAGCCCCGCTCGCCACCACGCCGGCAAAGGTAGCCGCCGCCACCGCGGCAGCACTGGCAACGAACGCAGGAACGGTCTGGGTGCCGCCGTCGCTCGCCGTGCTGGCCGGGGTCATGCGGCTGGTGCCCAGGCCGCTCTGGCGCAGGATGTCCCGCTGAGCCTGCGATGAGGGTGCTGGTGGCGGAGGACAACCGGGGCCTGCGTGACGTGCTCGCGCGGGGCCTGCGGGAGAACGGCTACGCGGTGGACGCGGCCGCCGGCGGCGAGGCGGCCCTGTCCTTCCTGCGCGCCTACGACTATGCGGTGGCGGTGCTCGACTGGCGGATGCCTGGCGTCTCCGGCCTCGATGTCCTGCATGACATGCGGCGCCGGGGGCTGGCGACGCCGGTCCTGATGCTCACCGCCCGGGATGCGCCGGCTGACCGGGTGACCGGGCTCGACCATGGCGCCGACGACTACCTGGTCAAGCCGTTCGACTTCGGTGAGTTGCTGGCCCGGCTGCGGGCGCTGCAGCGCAGGCCGCCTGCCGTGCTGGCGACCAAGCTGGTGGTCGGGGACCTGGTCATGGATCCGGCCGCACGGGACGTCCGGATCGGCTCCCGCTCACCCACGCTGACCGGAACCGAGCACGGCATCCTGGAGATGCTCATGCGGCGCTCCCCCACGGCGGTGCCCCGGCGGTCGATCGCGCTGCAGGTCTGGGACAACGAGGCGGACGCGCTGGGCTCGAACACGATCGACGTCCATCTCGCCCGGCTGCGGTCGAAGCTGGCGGGCGGCCGGGTGCGGATCGAGGCCGTCCGCGGTGTCGGATACCGGATCGTGGCGCGTGACTAGGCGGCTGGTGAGGCTGCCGCGGCAGGTCGCCCCGGCGGTCCGGGTGGCGCTGGCCGCGACCGTGCTGATCGGCATCGTCTACGCCGGCTGCGCGGCCGTGCTCGACGCGCTGCTGGAAGGCAGGTCCGTCGCGCAGGTTGATGCCCGCCTCACCGATAACCTCTCGGACGGCCACCGCAGCACCAGTCCGCAGGCCGGCAGCGACGAGGACGATCAGGATGTCGACGGTGCCCCGCTATTCCTCTGGCTGGTGCGCCCGGGCGCCGCCGCGGTCACGCTCAGCCCGAACGCGCCGTCGCTGCCTGGCGGCGTCCGGCCGGTGACCGGCCGACCGTGGACTGCCCAGATCGGGCGGCACCCGTTCCGGCTTGCGGCCGCCAGGCAGGCATCCGGCCGGTGGCTGGTCGCTGGCCAGAGCATGGCGGAGGAGGCGCATTTCCAGAGCGTGCTTGTCGACGGCGAGGTGCTGGTGGCCCCGGTACTGCTGCTGGCGGTCTTCGCCGGGTCGGTGATCATCGGGCTCCGGGCCCTTGCCCCGGTGGAACAGTCCCGCCGCAGGCAGCTTGAGTTCACCGCGGACGCATCGCACGAGCTTCGTACCCCGCTCAGCGTCATCAGCGCCGAGACGAATCTCGCCCTGAGCAGCCCGCGCGGTACCGCGGCCTACCGGTCCGCGCTGACCCGGATACAGGGCGAGAGCCAGCGCCTGCGCACCATCGTCGAGGACCTGCTCTGGCTAGCCAGGTTCGACTCGCATCCGCCGTTGCCCGACAACGAGCCGATCGACCTCGGGGTGATCACCGGGCAGTGCGCCGACCGGTTCCGCGCGGTCGCCAGCGCCGAGTCGATCGAGATCATGGTGGCGACGGCCGCGGGTGACGGAGGCGGCTCTGCCGACGGCGGCGGCGCTGACGCCGGTGCCGGTGACGGCCTGGTCTTTATGAGCGCGCCGACGGACTGGATTGACCGGCTGGCGGGTGTCCTGATGGACAACGCCTGCCGCTACGCGGGGCCGGGCGGCAGGGTCAGGATCGCGGCGCTGGCACAGGGCAACTGGGTCAGCCTGATCGTGGAGGACAGCGGCCCTGGCATCTCGCCCGAGGACCGGCCGCGGTTGTTCGACCGGTTCCACCGCGCCACTGAGCACGGCGGAGGCGCGGGCCTCGGGCTCGCCATCGGCGACTCGATCGTCCGATCGACGGGCGGGCGCTGGAAGATCGGCGAGTCACCACTCGGCGGCGCGCGGGTGGAGGTCTGCTGGCGCCGTGCGCAACAGCGGCCGGACCACCGGTCCGCCGCGGGAACAAGCACCGGAGCCGGCCAGGGCCCGGGCGCCAGCGCGGAAACCGGGGGCAGCGTAGGTAAGGAAACGGGCCCGGGCAGCCTAGAGGATCTTGTGAATCCAGCCATGCGGATCCGGCAGCCATCCGAACTGGATCCCTAGCAGCTGCTCTTTCAGCCGGGAGGTCACCGGGCCAGCCGCTCCGTCGCCGACCGTCCATGAGGTGGTGGCGCCCAGGACCTTCGCTATCGGGCTGACGACGGCGGCGGTCCCGCATGCGAAAACCTCGGTGATCTCGCCCGACTCGCACCCGGCGCGCCACTGGTCCAGCGAGATCCGGCCCTCCTCCGCGGGGATGCCCAGCTCCGGGGCGAGCGTGAGCAGTGCATCCCTGGTTATTCCCGCCAGCAGCGTCCCGGTCAGCGCCGGAGTCATGATCCGGGCATGGCGTCCCGCGCCGTAGACGAAGAAGAGGTTCATCCCGCCCATCTCCTCCACCCACCGGTGCTCCATGGCGTCGAGCCAGACCACCTGGTCGCAGCCGTTGTCCAGCGCCTCCTGCTGCGCGGCGAAGCCGGCCGCATAGTTGCCGCCCGTCTTCGCCGCCCCGGTGCCCCCGGCCGCGGCCCGCGTGTAGTTCTCCGCCAGCCAGACGGAGACCGGGCCGGCCGAGAAGTAGGGACCTGCCGGGGACGCGATCACGATGAACAGGTAGGACGGCGACGGCCTGCTCACGCCGAGGCCCGGATGGGTGGCGATCATGAACGGGCGCAGGTAGAGGCTATGGCCTTCGGTGCCGGGTACCCAGTCCCTGTCCTGGGTGACGAGCAGCTCGAGAGCCCGGACGAACGCGGACTCCGGCAACTGCGGCATGGCCATCCGGACCGCCGAGTGCCGGAACCTGGCCGCGTTCGCCTGCGGCCGGAAGGCCACGATGGGTCCGCCTTGCTGCCGGTACGCCTTCAGCCCTTCGAAGATCTCCTGCGCGTAGTGAAACACCGACGTAGCCGGCGGCAGCGAAATCGGGCCGTACGGCTCGAGCTGGCCGTCATGCCAGCCGCGCCCGGATGTCCACCGGGCGGTGATCATGTGGTCGGTGAAATACCGGCCGAATCCTGGCTCGGCGAGGATGCGGGCCCGTTCCGGCTCGGGCAGCGGGCGGCGGGAGGGATGCAGGGCGAAGGGGATCTCGGTGGTCGCGCTGGCGGTCATGACGGTCCTCCTCACTGCGGGCACGGCGCCGTTGCCGGTCCTCGCCGCGGGCACGTCATGCAGCCGTGCCCGCCCTACCATCTTGCGGGAACATGGCGCCGGAGCCCAACGCCGCGCCCCGCGAGGAAGGATGCAACCATCCGCGCACCTCCGTCACCGCGCAATCCCCTGTCACGCCAGTTGCCCTCGCTACCCCGCCACCCGCTCGGCGATGTCGTCGCCGATTTCCGGGGTTGATCGCGCTGCCCAGGCCCCCTGCCGCTCCACCAGGTCGTCGGCGACCGCCTGCTCGATCCTGGATTTCTCGGCGGCCAGCCCGAGGTGGTCGCAGAGCATCGCCGCCGACAGGATCGCCGCGGTCGGGTCGGCCTTCTGCTGGCCGGCGATGTCCGGCGCGCTGCCATGGACTGGCTCGAACATACTGGGCGCGATGCGCTCCGGGTTGATGCTCGCGCTCGCGGCGAGCCCGATGCCGCCGGCCACCGCGGCACCGAGCGCGGTGAGGATATCGCCGAACAGGTTGTCGGTGACGATCACGTCGAACCGCTCTGGGGCCGTGACGAAGTACATCGAAGCCGCGTCCATGTGGCAATACTCGGCGGTCACGCCGGGGTACTCGGCAGCCAGCCCGTCCAGCGTCCGCCGCCACAGGTCACCGGCGTACGCGAGCACGTTCGTCTTGTGCACGAGAGTCAGTTTCCTGCGCCGCTCAGCGGCGCGCTCCAGCGCGTACCTGGTTACCCGCCCGACGCCGAAGGCGGTGTTGATGCTCTCCTGGGTCGCGACCTCGCCGGGCGTGCCCTTCCGCATGATGCCGCCGGCCTCGATGTAAGGACCCTCGGTCCCTTCCCTGACCACCAGCATGTCGACCGACTCGGCGCGCATGCCGGACAGCGGGGAGGCTACCCCCGGATAGAGCCGGACCGGCCGCAGGTTGACGTACAGGTCGAACTCGAACCGCAGCCGGAGCAGCAGGCCGCGCTCGAGGACGCCGCTTGGCACGCTCGGATCGCCGACCGCGCCGAGCAGGATCGCGTCGTGCCCGGCCAGCTCGCCGAGCACCGAGTCGGGGAGAACCTCCCCGGTGCGGTGCCAGTACTGCGAGCCGAGGCCGTAGCTCGTGGTCTCGATCGTGACGTCGGTCGCCGCGGTCCGGAGGACCTTGATCGCCTCGGCGACCACCTCGGGACCGATGCCGTCACCGCCGATCACGGCGATCCTGATGGTGCGTGCCGCCATGCGCGTACCTTACTGGTCGCTCACGGCCTGATGGCAAGATCCGCCAGGTAACCGCGGAATGCCGGTCAGGCGTCGTCCTGGTCGAGATCGACAGCCCGGCCGACGACGGCGCCAATCGCCTCGGTGATCTCGGCCAGCACGTCCGGCGGCAGCCGCGAGTCGACCGTCAGCACGATCAGCGCGAGCCCGCCCCTGCTGTTCCTGCACAAGTGCATTCCGGCGATGTTGATCTGCCGGTCACCCAGGATCTGGCCGACGATGCCGACCATGCCCGGCCGGTCGGTGTAGGTGAGGAACACCATGTGCTCGGCCGGCGCGATCTCCATGTCGAAGCCGTTGACCTCGACGAGCTTCTCGATCTGCCGCCGCCCGGTCAGCGTCCCGCCGACCGACACGAGCTGGCCGCCGGGCAGCGTGCCGCGCAGCGTCAGCACATTGCGCCAGTCCGGGCTCTCCTCGTCCTTGGTCAGGCTGACCTCGACGCCGCGTTCGCTCGCCAGCAGCGGCGCGTTGACGTAGGTGACCGGATCCTCGACGACATTGCTGAAGACGCCCTTCAAGGCGGCCAGCTGCAGCACGCTGACATCCAGGGCGGCGATTTCGCCGCGGACCTCGAGCTCGATCCTGGCCGCGATCCCGCCTGCCAGCGCGGTGAAGATCTTGCCCAGCTTCTCGGCCAGCGGCAGCCCGGGCTTGATCAGCTCGTCGACCGCGCCGCCCTGCACGTTGACGGCGTCCGGCACGAACTCCCCGGCCAGCGCCAGCCGGACCGACCTCGCGACCTGAATGCCGGCCTTCTCCTGCGCCTCGTGCGTGCTCGCCCCGAGATGCGGGGTGGCCACCACGTTGGCGAACCCGAACAGCGGGCTGTCCGTGCACGGCTCGCTGGCGTAGACATCCAGGCCGGCGCCGGCCACCCGGCCCTCCTTGAGCGCGCAGGCGAGCGCGTCCTCATCCACGATGCCGCCGCGCGCGGCGTTGATGATCCGCACCTCCGGCTTGACCATCCGCAGCTCGCGCTCCCCGACCAGCCCGACGGTCTCGGCGTTCTTCGGCAGGTGCACGCTGATGAAGTCGGCTTGGGCCAGCAGCTCCTCCAGGCCCACCAGGCGGACGCCGAGCTGTGCCGCCCTGGCCGCCGCCACATAGGGGTCATAGGCGATGACCCGCATGCCGAACGCGGCGAGGCGCTGGGCGACCAGCGCCCCGATCCTGCCGAGGCCGAGGACGCCAGCCACCTTGTCCTGTAGCTCGACGCCGGTGTACGCGGCACGCTTCCACTCGCCGCCCTTCAGCGACGCAGCGGCCTGCGGCACGTTCCGCGCGACCGAGAGCAGCAGGGCCACGGCATGCTCGGCGGCGCTGACGATATTGGAGCTGGGCGCGTTCACCACCATGACGCCCGCCTTGGTCGCGGCCTCGATGTCGACGTTGTCCAGGCCCACGCCGGCCCGGGCGACCACCCGCAGCCGCGGCGCGTGCGACAGGGCCTCGGTGTCGATCCTGGTAGCGCT
Source organism: Streptosporangiaceae bacterium (assembly GCA_035299845.1). Classification (GTDB taxonomy): domain Bacteria; phylum Actinomycetota; class Actinomycetes; order Streptosporangiales; family Streptosporangiaceae; genus Palsa-506. The sequence continues at coordinate 1,903 of DATGVY010000722.1, read as the reverse complement.
GCGGATGATCACGGCGTCGGCGTCGGCCAGCGCAGGCAGCAACGCGCCGCGGTCCGCTCCGTCGGCGTACCTGACGTCGAAAACGGACTCAAGCTGGGCGATCCCGGCCGGGGAGAGTTCTTCGGCGACCAGGACGATTGGTAAAGGCACAGCGCTCCCAGGCGGCAATCAGTGCGTCAGCTGAACGGGGGCGATCGGCTGGACGGCGCCGGTCAGCGGATTCAGTCTACCGAAGCTTGTGAAACCCTTCACGAACTCCCTGCAGGGCCAGCCAGCCGCCGTCTTCCATGATCACCCTTCACGAACTCCCCGCCGGGGCCAGCCAGCCGCCGTCTTCCATGATCACGGAAACAAAGAGGTGCCTGAACCCGCCTAAGTTTCCGCGATCATGGACAACCCTGGACCTCCGCCAGACCCTCGCGCCCCGCCAGATCCTCGCTTCCAGCCAGCGGCACGCTCCCGGCCACATCCTCGACCCCGGCCAAACCCTCGACCCCGGCCGGCGCCTCGACCCCGGCCGGCGCTTCGACCCCGGCCGGCGCCTCGACCCTGGCCAATGCCTCGACCCTGACCAGCGCCTCGACCCTGGCCAGCGCCTCGACCCCGGCTGCGGTCATCGGCCGGGCTAGCAGGTATCCCTGGCCAAGCCCACAGCCCATCTCGCGCAGCAGCTCAAGCTGTTCCGGTCGCTCGATCCCCTCCGCCACCACCTCGATGCCCAGGTCGTGACCGACCCGGACGATCGTCCGGGTGAGCATGGCCAGCGTCGGATCGTGACCGAGCCCGGCCACGAAGGACGGGTCGATCTTGATGATGTCCACCGGAAGCTGCCGCAGGTAGGCGAGGGACGCGTGGCCTGTACCGAAGTCGTCGATGGCAAGCCTGATGCCCTGGCGGCGGAGTTCGGCCAGCCCGTCGACCAGCAGGCCGGTGCCCTCGATCAGCACCCGCTCGGTGACCTCGAGGGTGAGCGCCGCCGGTGCCAGGCCGGTGTCGTGCAGGACCGCAAGCACAGACTCGATGAACCGGGCCGCGCTCACCTGCCGCAGCGAGAAGTTCACCGACACGCCGATGGCCCAGCCGGCCCGGCGCCAGGCGGCAGCCTGCTCGCATGCCTCGCGCAGCACCCAGTGCCCGAGCGGCACGATCAGGCCTGAGTCCTCTGCGACGTCGAGAAACTCCTCCGGCGGGACCGCCTCGCCAGCACGCGACCAGCGGACGAGCGCCTCCACGCCGGTGACCGCAGACGTGCCAAGGTCCACCACGGGCTGGTAGTCGAGCTGCAGTCCCCCTTCGGTGATAGTCCGGCGCAGATCGCTGGCCAATTCAAGGCGGCGGACAACATCTGCGTGCATGTGCGCCGCAAAGACCTCGACTCGCCCGCCGCCGGACTCCTTGGCCCTTGACATCGCCACGTCTGCGTTCCGCAGCAGGTAGCCGGGTTCGTGCCGGTCGGCGAAGGCGACGCCGACGCTGGCTGTCAGCGAGACGTCCCGGCCGGCGACGCGGAACGTGGTGGCGGCGATGGACCCGGCCAGCCGCTCGGCGATGTCCACGATCTCCTGGGCCGTCGCCGCGTTCTCCACCAGCACCGCGAACTCGTCACCGCCCCACCGGGCCACGGTCTCGTGCGGCGGGACCGCCGCGCGGAGCCTGCGCGCTGCCTGGGCAAGCAGCAGGTCGCCGGCGCCGTGCCCGACCGAGTCGTTCACCCCGGTGAAGCCGTCTAGGTCAAGGAAGATGGCGCCGGTCACGGCCATCGGCCCGGCCGCCGCAAGTTCGCCCGCCAGCAGAGCCCCGCCGGCCAGAGCCCCGTCAGCCAGAGCCCCGCCGGCCAGAGTCCCGCCAGCCAGGTCGCTGGCCGCCAGATCCTCAGCCAGCCGCCCGGCACCGAGCACGTCCT
>DATGVY010000721.1:0-9523 GCA_035299845.1 Streptosporangiaceae bacterium | reverse complement strand
CCAGCAGCCGGGCCGAGTGCCCGCGCGGCTGTCGCGCGGCCCGGCCGGCGCTAGCCGTGGGTTTCGCCGAGTAATCGGACCAGCAGCCGGGCCGAGTGCCCGCGCGACTGTCGCGGCCCGGGCCGGCGCTAGCCGTGGGTTTCGCCGAGCAGTCGGACCAGCAGCCGGGCCGAGTGCCCGCCAGAATCCTTCTGCGGGTTGGAGCAGGCCAGCGAGAATCCGATCATGCCCGGTGAGCACGTCAGCGTCCCGGCCTCCGGGGGCAGCGCCGCTAGTCACCTGGTCATTGGCCTGGCAGGCAGGATCTGGCATACCGTCGACTCATGTGTCGAAGCATCAAGACCTTGCGTGAGCCCTACGCCGAGAACGTGACGGACGAGGACGTAAGAGCCGCTGCCCTGCAGTACGTCAGGAAAATCAGCGGTTTCCGTAGCCCGGCCCGGCACAACGCGGACGCGTTCAGCGACGCGGTCGACGCGGTCGCCGCTGCCACCAGCGCCCTGCTCGGCCAGCTCGAGGTCCGGCCGTCGGGCTCACCCGCGCGAGCTTCATGATCCCGGGGATTTCTCAGTCGCTACGACTGAGAAATCCCCGGGATCATGAGCGGAAGCCGCTGGGCGGCTCATCGCGGGGACGACTCACTGCCGGGGGCCGGCTCACCGCGGGGACGACTCCCGCCGGGGGCGGCTTACCCCGGGATGGCTCACCGCCGGGGGCGGCTTACCCCGGGATGGCTCACGCGGGGCTCGGCTCACCGCGGGGGGCGGTCACCGCCGGGGCGGCTCATCGCAGGGATGGCTCACCGGCCAGGGGCGGCTCACCGGGGCGGCTCATCGCGGGGGGGCGGCCCACGGCGGCTCGCCCGCTAGCTCAGGCCGTCGTGGTCTTGCTCGCGGCCTGCAGGCCAAGCTCGGTGATTGATACCTCTCGCATCTTGAATTTCTGCACCTTGCCGGTGACCGTCATCGGGAACTCGCCGGTAAACCGCACATAGCGCGGGATCTTGTAGTGCGCGATCTTGCCGGTGCAGTACGTCCTGATCTCCTCGCCGGTCAGCTCCGAGCCGGGCCGCAGCCGCACCCAGGCGCACAGCTCTTCGCCGTACTTGTCATCGGGAACGCCGATGACCTGAACGTCCTCGATCATCGGATGGGAGTACAGGAACTCCTCGACCTCCCGCGGGTAGATGTTCTCGCCGCCGCGGATGACCATGTCTTTGATCCGGCCGACGATGTTCAGGTAGCCAGCCGCGTCCATCACTGCGAGGTCGCCGGTGTGCATCCAGCGGGCCGCGTCGATAGCGTCCGCCGTTTTCTCCGGCTCGTTCCAGTAGCCCAGCATCACCGAGTAACCCCGGGTACACATTTCCCCTGGCATCCCGCGTGGCAGCACGAGCCCGCTGTCCGGATCGATCACCTTGACCTCGACGTGCGGGTGCACCCGCCCCACCGTCGACACCCGCCGCTCCATGTCGTCGTCCGCCCTGGTCTGGGCGGAGACCGGCGATGTCTCCGTCATCCCGTACGCGATGGTCACCTCCGACATGTGCATCTCGCTGACCACGCGCTTCATCACCTCGACCGGGCATGGTGAGCCGGCCATGATGCCGGTCCGCAACGTCGACAGGTCATAGCTGGCGAAGTCGGGCAGGGCAAGCTCGGCGATGAACATCGTCGGGACCCCGTACAGGGAAGTGCAGCGTTCCTGCTGCACCGCTCGCAGGGTCGCCGCGGGCTCGAAGCCTGGTGCCGGGATCACGATGCAGGCTCCGTGCGTCACGGCGGCCAGGTTGCCGAGCACCATCCCGAAGCAGTGATAGAACGGCACCGGGATGCAGACCCTGTCCTGCTCGGTGTACCGGCACATCTCGCCGATGAAGAGGCCGTTGTTGAGGATGTTGTGGTGCGACAGCGTCGCGCCCTTCGGGAATCCCGTCGTCCCGCTCGTGTACTGGATGTTGATCGGATCGTCGAAGGTCAGGGCCACAGTCCGTGCCGTCAGCAGTTCCGCCTCGGCGGCCCCGGCACCGCCGCCAGCGGCGTCCGCGCCAGCGACGTCCGCGTCAGCGGCACCGGCCGCGATCAATGCCTGCCACTCTGCCGTGCCGAGGTAGATCACCTGCTCCAGTTGGTCAAGCTCGCCGCGCACCTCGCCGATCATCGCGCGGTAGTCGCTGGTCTTGAAGCTCTCCGCGCTGACCAGCAGCCGGACCCCTGATTGCCGGAGCACGTAGCCGAGCTCATGGCTCCGGTAGGCCGGGTTGATGTTGACCAGGATCGCGCCCATCCGCGCGGTCGCGTATTGCAGCAGCACCCACTCGGCGCAGTTCGGCGCCCAGATGCCGACCCTGTCCCCGGCCTCGATCCCGGCCGCGAGCAGTCCGATGGCAACGGCATCAACATCTGCGTCCAGCTGCTGGTAGGTCCACCGCCGGTCGGACGGGACATCGACCAGGGCCTCCTGGCCTCCCCATGCCGCAGCGACCCGGCGCAGGTTCTCGCCGACGGTCTCGCCCAGCAGCGGGAGGGCAGAGATTCCGTGGCCGTAGGACAGCTGAGTTCCACCGGACATTCCGCATCCTCCGGAGTCGAGTCACACCATCGTCCCCGTTCCGGCTTCTGGTGGGAAGCACCGGGGACGCCCGCGGACCCGCAATGGTGCGCTAGGGCCGGCAGCGGGGTTACTGTCAAGGAAACGTGCATTTCATGCTTCCCCCGCCGGAGCAATCATGGGGATTTGGATCATCTGGCTGATCGTGGCCGCGGCGCTCGGAGTGGCCGAGCTCGTGACGATGACGCTGGCGCTCGGCCTGATCGCGGTCGGTGCAGTGGCCGCCGCCGGAGTCGGCGCCGCAGGCGGGAACGAAGCGCTCCAGTTCGGCGCGTTCATCGTCGCGTCGGTGGCCGGGCTCGGACTGGTCCGGCCGATCGCGCTGCGGCACATCAAGCAGCCGCCGCTCCTCAGGAGCGGTACGTCTGCACTGGTAGGGCGGTCGGCAGTCGTCGTCGAGGAAGTCAGCGCCCACTCCGGGCAGGTAAGGATCGGCGGCGAGCTCTGGTCCTCACGCCCTTACGACGAGACCCTGACCATACCCGTGGGCTCTACCGTCGACGTATTTCAGATCGAGGGCGTAACCGCCCTCGTGCATCCCCGGGAGTAGCAGTGGAACTGGCTGTCCTGATCGTTGCCGTCGTCATCGTCGCCCTGATGGCCCTGGCGGTGATGAAGACGGTCCGCATCGTGCCCCAGGCACGGGCACGCAACATCGAGCGGTTTGGCCGGTATCGCAAGACGCTGGAGCCCGGGATGAACTTCATCATCCCGTTTGTCGACCGCGTCAAGCCGCTGATTGACTTGCGCGAGCAGGTCGTGTCCTTCAAAGGGCAGCCCGTCATCACCGAGGACAACCTGGTCGTTCTCATCGACACCGTGCTGTTCTTCCAGGTCACGGACCCGCGAGCGGCCGACTACGAGATCGTCAACTACATCCAGGCGATCGAGCAGATCACGGCTACCATGCTGCGCAGCGTGATCGGGAGCATGGACCTCGAGCAGACCCTGACCTCCCGGGACAAGATCAATACCATGCTCCGCGGGGTGCTTGACGACGCGTCGGGCAAGTGGGGGATCCGGGTCACCCGAGTGGAGATCAAGGCGATCGACCCGCCGAAGAGCGTCATCGACGCGATGGAGAAGCAGATGCGGGCCGAGCGGGAGAAGCGCGCCGCGATCCTCAACGCCGAGGGCGTCCGCCAGTCCAAGATCCTCACCGCGGAGGGCGAGAAGCAGAGTCAGATCCTGCGGGCCGAGGGCGAGCGGCAGGGTGCGATCCTGCGGGCCGAGGGCCAGGGGAAGGCCATCGAGACGGTTTTCCAGGCGATCCACCAGAACGACCCCGACCCGAAGCTGCTCGCCTACCAGTACCTGCAGACCCTGCCGCAGCTTGCGCAGGGGGAGGGCAACACGGTCTGGGTGATACCCAGCGAGGTCACCAGCGCACTCAAGATGCTCAGCGGCGCGTTCGGCGGGCCCGGATCCGGGTCGGAGTCCGGGTCGGAGTCGGGGTCCGGGTCCGGGTCCGGCCACGGGCCGGTGGCCTCGGCGAACGGCCCGCGGCTTGCGGCGCAGCCGCTCCGGGCAGTTGCCGCTGAGCCACACGCGCAGGCCGGGCAGCCCGATGTGCCCGCTCACCCGGGACCGTCAGCGCGGCCTGCCGCGCCCTCCGCCTGGTCGGCGGAGGGCGGATCGCCCGAGGTGCCCGGTCACCCGGGACCGTCCGCGCCGCCTGCGTCAGAGGCGGATCGCCAGACCGACGGTCAGTAGCGCGCCGAAGGCCAGCTGCAGCCGTCCGGTTAGCCCGAGGGCAGTGATCAGCCGCGAGCCTGCCGCGCCGGCCAGGACCAGCCGGATCGGTGCCAGCGCCAGCGGCACCGCGGCCAGCGCGAGCAGCGCCAGCGGCCGTACCGGCGCGATCGCAGCGGCGATCACGAAGGGCAGCAGCGCGCACGCCGCATACAGCAGCCGGGTGCGCTGGTCGCCGGCCAGCACGGCGAGTGTCCGCTTGCCGGTCGCCGCGTCGGTCGGGATATCGCGCAGGTTGTTGATCACCAGCAGCGCGCAGGCGAGCAGTCCGACCGGCACCGCGGCGGCCAGCGCCAGCAAGGCCACCATGTCCATCTGCACGTACGCAGTACCGGCCACCGCGGCCAGCCCGAAGAACAGGAAGACAGAGACCTCGCCGAGCGCGCGGTAGCCGTAGGGCCTGCTGCCACCGGTATAGAACCAGGCAGCGGCAATGCACAGGCCGCCGAGCAGGATCAGCCACCACGAAGTCAGCGCGGCCAGGACAAGCCCGGCCAGGCAGGCGGCGGCGAAACAGCCGATCGCGGCGGCGAGCGCCTGCCGGGGCTTGGCCAGCCCGGAGCCGACGAGCCGCACCGGGCCGACCCGGCGCTCATCGGTCCCGCGGATCCCGTCGCTGTAGTCGTTGGCGTAGTTGACACCGACCTGCAGCGCGAGCGCCACGAAGAGCGCGAGCAGGGCCCGCCACGGCTGCAGCCGCCCGTAGCCGATCGCAACGCCCGAGCCGACAACGACGGGGACGATCGCCGCGGGAAGCGTCCGCGGACGGGCGCCCGCCACCCAGTCCCGTGCTGTGGCCATGGCTCCCCTTCGTTGCTTACCCGGCCGGTCACAGCCTAGTGGCCGCGGCGATCATGCCGGTCCGCGCGGGCGGGCCGCTGGTCCGGGCGGGCTGCTGGTCCGGGCGGGCTGCTGGTCCGGGCGGGCTGCTGGTCCGGGCGGGCCGCTGGCTGGCGGGCGCAGCGGCAGGCACGCGACCAGGGCACCCGGCCAGGACCGGAGCGCCAGGCATGCGGCCGGGGCACCCGGCCAGGACCAGAGCGGCAGGCACGCGGCCGGGGCACCCGGCCAGGACCGGAGCGGCAGGCACGCGGCCAGGACGGAAGCAGCTGGCCATGACGGCAGGCGGGGCGGCCAGGAAGGGCTGCGGCCGCCAGGACGGAAGGAGGCGGCGGCCGTCCGCGGGCGATCAGCGGCCGGCCGCGGGAAGTGCCCGGTCGGCGGCCACCTGAATCCGGCTGATCTGCCGTGCATCCAGCTGCTCCGCCCGGCGTGCCCTGGCCTGCCGGCGCAGGTACTTGCGCAGCCTGCGCCCGCTGAGCACATCGACACCAAGCAGGCCGAGCACGGTCCACGGAATCGTCGGCCCGTAGACCACCATCGCCGGGCGGACGTCGACGGTGAACTTGGCTGCCTCGCTCAGCAGGCGGCTGGCCTGCGCTGCCTCCCAGCGCGCATGCTCAAGCCGGTGCCGCTGGCTGAACGGCCCGTGATAGATCTGGTCACCGGTGGCAGTCCGCACCGGCAGCCGTCGATCCCAGCGCTCCGAATCCAGCGCGTAGACTCCGGCCGGCCCGATCACCAGGTGGTCGATGACGTGCTCGCTGCCCGGGATGGTCCGCGCGTGGAGCGTCACGTACCCCTTCATCCGGAGCGCGGCCAGCCGGCGCCGGGACCGCCGCTGGGCCGAGGTAACCCGGGCGGCGGCGGGGATGACCGCCGTCGTCTTGGAGCGGTAGATGATGTCGGCGATGGCCACCAGCGCAGCGACGGTCACGCCGATCCGCCAGTCGGCCCAGATCGCGGCGACCGAGCCGGCGACGCCCGCCGCGATCGCGCGGCCGATCCAGATGGGTGCGCGCGGGTCGGCGACGAGGCCGGCCAGCAAAGGACGGCCGGCCGGGGCGAGGCTGCCGCGAGCCTGCTGGTCCGGTTCATCGGCCGGTTCCAGCGACCCGGCCGCTCTCGGGTATGGCCAGGTTTCCCGATCCACATCTCTCACAGTAACTGAATGCATACGGAAGGATGAAGAGAATCCTCTGGCGTGATCGCGCTGGACCCGGCGACGCCAGCCGTCTACTGTTCGGTAACGTGGCTGAGATTCATGATCTGACCGTCACCGAGCTTGCCGCCGCGATCCGGGCAGGCCAGCTTTCCCCCGTCGAGATCACCGAGCACTACCTGCAGCGCATCGAACGGCTGAACGAGCAGGTGGGCGCCTTCTACACGGTGACGCCCGAGCTCGCCCGCGATCAGGCTGCCGTCGCCGAGAAGGCCATCGCCACTGAGTTGCGCGGCGGGGGCGGCGGCCTGGCGGCGTTGCCGCCGCTGACCGGGATCCCGATCCCGATCAAGGACCTGAATATGGTCGCCGGGGTCCGCCTCACCTATGGCTGCACGCTGTTCGCCGACAACGTCGCCGCCGAGGACGACTACGTCGTCGCCGCGCTCAGGGCGGCCGGCACCGTGATGACGGGAAAGACAGCCACCCCGGAATTCGGCCTGCCGTGCTACACCGAGACCAGGATCGGGCCGCCGGCCCGCACGCCGTGGGACCTGAGCAGGTCAGCCGGGGGATCCAGCGGCGGCGCGGCAGCGGCGGTCGCCGCCGGCCTCGCGCCAGCAGCGCAGGGGAGCGACGGCGGCGGCTCGATCCGGATCCCGTCCAGCGTCTGCGGGCTGTTCGGGATCAAGCCGACCCGCGGCCGGATCTCCGGCGGGCCGCTCATCCCTGACCTGGCCGGGCTCGCCACCGACGGCCCGCTCGCCCGCACCGTCGCGGACGCGGCCCTGCTGCTGGACGCCATGACCGGCAACCACCCTGGCGACATGTATACCCAGCCGCCGCTGCCGGCCGGCGAGACATTCGCCTCGCATGCGGGCCGCGATCCGGGCAGGCTGCGCATCGGCCGCTCGCTGCAGCACGCGGTCGAGGGCGCGCAGGTGCACCCCGATTGCGTCGCCGCCTATGCGGACGCCAGCGCGCTGCTCGCCAGCCTCGGGCATGACGTCGAGGACGTGGAACTCCCGTTCGGCCCCGATGTCGTCCCCATGTTCGAGATCCTCTGGTACTCGATGGCGACGCTCGCGCCGATAGAACCCGCGCAGGAGGATCAGCTGCTGCCGCTGACCAGCTACCTGCGCGGGCGCGGGCGGGCACTCAGCGCGCCCGAGCTGCTCTTCTCGCAGGCGTACCTGCAGTCCGTCATGCGCACTGCCATGAAGATTCTGAACGGGTACGACGCGGTACTCAGCCCCACCCTCGCCTCGCCTCCGGTGCCGGTCGGATACTTCGACGAGGTAGCTCCAGCCGAGAACTTCGAGCGGCAGAAGCGGTTCACCCCTTATACCGCCCTGTACAACCTGTCCGGGCAGCCGGCCGTCAGCGTGCCGCTGCACTGGAATGCCGATGGGCTGCCCATCGGTGTCATGCTGGCGGGCAGGATGGGCGAGGAATCCACCCTGATCTCGCTGTCCGCGCAGCTGGAGGCCGCCCGGCCGTGGAAAGACAGGCACCCGCCGATCTGGTGAGCCACCCGCAGGAACAGCCAGCCCGGACGGCGGGATGACCGCCGGGGCACGCGGCCGCCAGGCCGCCCGATTGCGCTGGACGGGGTGGGCGGGGTATGCCGCCTGTGGCTGGGGCCTGGTGTTCGCCGCAGTCAGCTTCTACTGGGGTTCGGGGGGGACGCTGGGTGCCGACACGATCGGCGGGTCCATCGAGCGGCTGGCCGAGGCCCACGACCCGGTGATCTTCCTTGCGCTCTGGGTCACTGGCCTGCTGAAAGTCGCTGGCGCGCTGCTCGCGCTCGCGCTCGTGCGTCCGTGGGGCCGGCGGCTGCCGCGCCGCGCCACCATGGCGGTTGGCTGGACGGTGGCCGCGGTGCTGACGGCATATGGCGGGATCCTGGTCGCCGGCGAGGCGCTGGTCGTCGGCCGGGTGATCCGGCCATCGGCGCCGGTCGCCTGGAAACCGCTGCTCTGGCACCTTTACCTGTGGGATATGTCCTTCCTGATATGGGGCATCCTGTTCGGCCTCGCCGTCTGGCGTTTCAGGAGCCTCGGGACCACGGTGACGACCGGGTCGGCCCAGCGCTAGCCCTGGCTCCGGTAGAGGTCGCGGAGCAGGCAGATCTCGCCGCCGTGGTGCATTACCTCGCGGTTGATATGGATGATCAGCGCGGCCATGGGGTCGCCGGCAAAGTCGCCCCCCTTGGGGCCTAACGGCCGCCGCAGTCCGTCCTCGTCCAGCGCGGCGATGCCGTCGTGCCAATAGCCGCGAACGTAGCAGGGCGTGCCGGCACTGCCATGATGGGACAGTGGATGCCGAAGGTCCTGCCGCGAGCGGCGGAGCCGCCGTGGCTCCCGGGGCATGCCCGTTCACGGTGGACAAGCCGGTCATGCGGCAGCGCTGGGAACGGCTGACGTTCCTGCACTGGTCCTTCGACCCTGCCCTGGTGCAGCAGCTGCTGCCCGCGGGGCTGCAGGCGGAAACGTTCGGCGGGGCCGCCTGGGTCGGGCTTGTGCCGTTCTTCATGCGCGTCGCCACGGCCGGCGGCGGCCGGGCGCCATGGGTATCGGACTTCTGCGAGACCAACGTGCGGACGTACGTCCGGGACGACGAGGGACGCTCCGGGATCTGGTTCTTCTCGCTTGACGCCGCGCGCCTGGGCGCCGTAGCCGTCGCCCGCATAACCTACCGGCTGCCGTATTTCTGGTCCTCGATGCGGCTCGCCGGGCGCGGGCCGGAGATTTCCTACACCTGCCTCCGCCGTTGGCCAGGCCCGCGGAACGCGACCAGCCAGGTGCGGATCCGGGTCGGCGAGCCATTCGGCTCCGGCGAGCTGGACGAGCGTGATCATTTCCTGACTGCCCGGTGGATCCTGTTCAGCGTGGCCGGCACCAGGTACCGGTTTGCCCGGGCCTGCCACCAGCCGTGGCCGCTGCACCGGGCGGAAGCGCTGGTCGTCGATGACCGGCTGGTCGCGGCGGCAGGGCTCCCGCAGCCGCAGGGGCCGCCCCTGGTGCACTACTCGCCCGGCGTCGATGTCCGCATCGGCCGCCCGGAGCGGCCCGGCAAGTAAAACCCGTCCGGCCGGCCCGGCTGGTCCAACGACGTCGATGGGACTCAGCCAGGAGGACGACTGCCGCGCCCTGAATC
>DATGVY010000720.1:0-5448 GCA_035299845.1 Streptosporangiaceae bacterium | reverse complement strand
GTGAGCAGGGTGCGCTTGGCGTCGGCGCCGCCGAGGTAGCCGCCCAGGCTGCCGTGGGAGTGCACCACACGGTGGCAGGGCAGCACCACCGGCAGCGGGTTGGTCGCGCAGGCGGTGCCGGCGGCGCGGACCGCCTTGGGGTGGCCGACTAGCCGCGCGATGGCGGCGTAGCTGGCGATGTGCCCGTAGCCGATATCGGGCAGGTGGCTCAGCACCGCGCGGCGGAACCCGGCGGCCAGCCGCCAAGTCCAGCGGCAGGTCGAAGCTGTGCCGGCGGCCGGCGAGGTACTCCTCGAACTCGGGGGCGGTCATGTCCGGGCGTGCGGGGGCGCGCAGGATGCGCGGGCTGATCTTGTCGGCGAGGGCTTGGAGCACGGCATCGTGGCCTTCGCGAGCATGGGCCACGCGTATCAGGCCCGGCTCGGTCGCGGCGATCGGCAGCGGGCCTACCGGGCTGTCGATGGCGCGGTAGGCGATGTCCAGGATGCGGTTTTGCTGGGCCGTGGCGGCTAGCCGGTCATGCAGCAGGCTCAGACGGTCAGGATCACCGGGGAAGGCCCGGGTCAGGTCACGGGATCGATTGTCCGTGTTCACCGGGAGCTCCTTTCAGTGCCGGGGCGCCCGGGTAGGAACGCCGGAGGGCGGCGATGCCATCGGCGGCGGCTCGTCGCGCGGCGTCGGCGCTGCCGCCGCAGATGGCGGCGACTTCGGCGTAGGGCAGCCCGGCGAGGTAGTGGTAGGCGATGGCTTGTTTCTGCTTGGCGGGCAGCTTGGCGAGTGCCTGGGTCAGTTCGGCGGCGTCCGGCACGGCGTCGCCGGCGGCGGGGGACGTTGCGGTATCCGGTGTCTCGGCGACGGGAATCGCGCGGCGGGCGGCCGCGCGGGTGACGTCGATGGCCTTGCGGTGGGCGATGGTCACGAGCCACGCTTCGACGTTGGCGTCGGCAGGAAGATCGGGGTAGGCCTTCATCGCGGACAGGAAGGTTTCCGACCAGGCGTCGTCGGCATCCGCGGGGCCCAGGACGGCCCGGCAGACGCGCAGTACGGTGCTTCCGTGCGCGGAGACGATGGCCTCGAACGGCTGCTTGCCCGTCATGTTCTGAAGACGTCCATGGTCTAGGTTTCGTGAGGTTACCTGTGGCCGGTTCTTGTCGTGGTGATGGCTGGCCTGCCCGCCCCAGGCGCGGCCGCCGCGCGGTGATAACGGCGGCCGCATGATGCCCATTGTGGTCAGGCTTCGGTGATCAGCCCCAGCTGCCGCAGGACGGTGACGCCGTCGTCCAGGCCGACTTCCTCGGTGATCAGGCCGTTCTCGACCTTCAGGACCGTGATGCCAGTGAAGCGCATCGTGACATGAATCGTCCCTTCCTGAGAGCGGATTGCGGGTCGCTCCCGTAGTGGGTACTCGCCGGGAAGACGCGTGCGCCTGCCGGGATGTGAGATGAGGGACGCGAGTTCTTCCGGGTCCGGCCGCGCGGCAGGGCGACCTCACGAACTGCCGGGCGCGGACGTCTTCCAGGTACAGAAGACGCGATCGAAGGAGCAGACCATGATGACCGATGCGTGCACGCTGACGGCGCAGCACACGGTCCTCGCCACGCCGATCGGCGACCTGACCGTCGTGAGGGAGGGCGACCTGCTGACTGGCCTGTACTTCCCGCATCACTGGTACAAGCCCGACCCGGTCACGTTCGGCCCCAGGAATGACCGGGGATTCGAGGGCGTCGCGGGCCAGCTGGAGGAATACCTGGCGGGCACCCGGACCCTGTTCGACCTGCCGCTTGAGCCCCGTGGCACGGAGTTCCAGCTCCGTGTCTGGGAGCTGATCACGCAGGTTCCCTACGGGCAGACCACCACCTACGGCGACCTCGCCCGCCGTCTTGGCGGCCGCGAGAACGCCCAGGAGGTCGGCGCCGCGGTGGGCCGCAACCCGCTGTGCATCCTGATCCCCTGCCACCGGGTCATCGGCAGCACCGGCAAGCTGGCCGGCTACGCCGGCGGCCTGAAGCGCAAGCAGAAGCTCCTGGAGCTGGAGCACGCGGAGGTAACCCGCGCGCGCCGCGTTCTCGCGCCGACTCTCTGGTAAATGGACTCCTCGGCCAGGCTGTGGCCCGGAACCGGCCGTTCAGGCCGGGCTCCGGGCGGGCCTGGCGCACGCGAATGTTCATCGGTGAATCTTGAGGAAGGAACCGTGCATGGCTGGTGCCGAGTCGCCGGACTTCTCGGCGATCATCATGTTGTGCGACTCGGTCGCCTGCCCGGAGCGGAAAGCTTTATATTCAGGGCGGAGGCTGGCGGACTCTGCAGTCCGACCGGTACCCCGTCCGGATTCCGCGGATTGGCGTGGCCGTCATCGTGACCGTGCCCTACGCGGGGACCAACCAGCGCTACGAGCTGTCACTATCGTTCAGGAACGGTGAAGGCCGGGACCTCCCGGCCGCCAAACCTGGCAGCCCGCCCGGCGAGCCGGTGCATGCCTCGCGGAGCTTCTTCAATATCGACAGGCCGCTGTACCTGCGTCCCGGCGATAGCCAGCTGCTGACTACTGCCGCCAACTTCGACGGGCTCATCGTGCCCGAACCTGACACGTACCACTTCGCCGTGCTGATCGATGGCCGGGAGATCAGCCGGGCCAGCTTCAGGCTCGTCAGGTAGCGGCCAAGGCAGCTCTCGCTGCGGCTGCCAGCCGGGATCTGCCGTCCCGCCGGGCGATGATTTCCCGGCCGATCGCGGCGAGCCAGCGGGGAACGGGGTAACGGGCTGCCCGTTCACGTCCCCGGCCGTGCGCGTGTACTGGCAGGGCTGCCAGTGCCAGCAGGCCGCAGGACTTGTCTCCGGCCGGGTGCGCCATCCCGGGCGGGCTGAACATGGTCATGGCGTCGCCCCTTCGGGGTCATCGTTGACCAACAGGAGGCTTTGCCCGATGCGCCAGGATCCGCCCGCGGCTGTAGCTCCGGTCATCCCGGCGAGAGCGCCGGGCGGGGTCAGCGCCAGGAGGTCAGGGGTGGCTACGCTGGCGAAGCCGAAGTCCGGCCGGGAGTCCAGCCGGGCTGGCCGGTGAGACGGCTGGCGAGCTGCGCGCATCCGGCCGGGGTATCGGCCATGATCCATGCGTCGGGCTGGCTGCCGGCCAGCCGTTGCGCGGGCCGCAGCCAGGATGCGGCTGCGGCGGCCCAGTCGACGACGGCCAGGACCTGGCCCGCGCCGGCGGTCCAGGCGGCGGCCAGCGCGTCGGCGGCACCGGCCGAGGCGGTATGGCGGCCGTGGCCGATGGCGATCGTCTCTGCCCTGGAGGCGCGGAGCATCTGGATGAGCCGGTCCAGTTCCGCAGCGGTATGGGGCTGCGGCGGCTGGCTGGCAGCCGGGTAGCGGGCGAGCGTCGGCTCGGGTACCCGCGGTGACACCGCGGCCGGCCAGGCATGGGTCGTCGTCATGGTCATCGGGCTTTCCATGCTGCGTAGGCGCCGGGCAGGCAAACGGCGCAGGGCCGGTACCCGGCTGCGACAGCGGCCCGCTCACCGGCGAAGAAAACCCGGTGGGCAGCGTAGCCGCCGCCGGCGATGGCGCGCAGCGCCGCCGGGCAGTCAAGCCGGCCATAGATCCTGCTCTTGCGGTGCCCGCCGAACCGGCCGGGGGCGGCGCTGCGATAAAGACGCCGGCCGGCGCCCAGCAGCGTATACGTCCTGCCGCCCGGCTCCGGGACAGTACCTGCGGTGCTGGTCATCAGGCGGCGTCGTGGAAGACGAGGGCGAGCGTGAACCGCTGCCCGGACCGGATCACGGACACGCCATGCCGGACCGGCGCGGCTGACCAGCCGCGCCGGGATTCCACCGGCCGGTCGCGGGTGGTGAAGACCAGGCCGTGCCCGTGCGGGATGAGGGTGGCCGTGGCTCGGGACTGGGCGCGGGGCCGCTGCTCGTACAGCAAGAACTCCCCGCCGGTGTGATCGACACCGGGATCGTTCAGGTTGATCACGGCCTGCAGCGGGAACACCAGATCGCCGTAAAGATCACGGTGCAGGGCGTTCCAGTCCCCGGCCCGGTACTTCAGCAGGATCGGCGTGGACTTGGCCTGCCCCGCGGCGTGGCACATCGCCAGCCACTCCCGCAGGCTGTCCGGCCAGGGCGTCTCGCGGCCGAGCCGGGTCCACCAGTCGCGGGCGATCGGCGGCAGCCGGGGATACAGGGCGCGCTTGAGCCCGGTGACCGCTTCGGGGAAGGGCTCGGCGAAGTACCGGTATTCCCCCTCGCCGAAACGGTGCCGCCCCATGTTGATCGTGGACCGGAACCGGGAGTCATCGTCGTAGAGCGCGGCGATCTGCGCGGCCTCGTCCGGGGTGAGCAGCGGGCCGGTCAGGCCGCAGCCGTAGGCATCAAGGTCGGCGCGCACGCTGTCCCAGTCGGTGGCGCTGACACGCTCCTCCCACCGGTCCAGCTGCGTGCTGCTGGCGGGGATCATGCTGCCTCCAGGGTGAGCAGGGTGCGCTTGGCGTCGGCGCCGCCGAGGTAGCCGCCCATGCTGCCGTCGGAGCGGACGACGCGATGGCAGGGCACCACGACCGGCATAGGGTTGGTCGCGCAGGCGCTGCCGACGGCGCGGACCGCCTTCGGATTCCCGGCCAGCTGAGCAATGGCGGCGTAGCTGGCGGTATGGCCGTAGCCGATCTCAGGCAGGTGACTAAGGACGGTGCGCCGGAACCCGGCCGACAGCCGCCAGTCCAGCGGCAGGTCGAAAGCGCGCCGGCGGCCCGCGAAGTACTCCTCGAGCTCCCGCGCGGCCGGGTCCAGGCGGGCCGGGGCATGAAGGATGCGCGGGCTGACCTTGCCCGCGAGAGCCTGCAGTACAGCGTCGTGGTCCTCGCGGGCGTAGGCCACGCGGACCAGGCCCTGCTCAGTGCCGGCGAGCAGCAGCGGGCCGACCGGGCTGTCGACGATCCGGTAGGCGACATCCAAGATGCCGTCGCGCTGGGAAACGGCGGCCAGCCGGTCGTGCAGCCGACTCAGGTCGCCGGGAGCTTCAGGGAAGGCCCGCGCCAGGTCACGGGACACGTCATCCGTGTTCATCGGGGCTCTCCTTTCCATACCGTCGCGTCCCGCAGGAACGCCCGGAGGGGCCGCAGCCCAGCGCCCCCGTGTGCGGCGACGAATGCCTCGAACGGCTGCTTGCCTGTCATGCCCTGAAGACGGCCAGAGCCAGGACTTCGTGAGGTCACTCGTGACCAATTTCTCGCTGCGCGGCGGCTGCCGGTCATCGTCGGCGCCGGACGGATCGGTGTCCACACCGAGTGTGAACCGAGCCGGGAACCTGTGATGCTCAATCTGGCCCCGCCTCGCCGCCGTGTTTGTGGTCCTGGTGATACCCGGTAGGGTTTCGTGCTGCCAGGCCAGCCGCGTGGCCGACCGTGTCGGCCAGTCAGACCCGAATCCACGAGTAGAGCGTCGGCTGTTA
>DATGVY010000719.1:0-2028 GCA_035299845.1 Streptosporangiaceae bacterium | reverse complement strand
GTCAGCCCCGGCCCGGAATCAGCCCCGGCCGACCGGGAATCAGCCTGCGATGAGTTTGTTGAGACTAACGAACTATCGATGGGCAGCGAGGGGGTGCGGTTGAGCGACGGGCATGCGGGGTCGGCGTCAGTGCGGGACGCCTGGCTGCGGCGACTGGCCAGTTACTGCTGGCGGCATCGCCGGGCAGTGATCCTGGCGCTCGCCGGTTCGCTGGCGGCCACCCTGGCCACAGCCGTCATCCCGCTGATCCTCGGCCGCATCGTCGACGACGCGATCCTCACCCGCCACCAGCCGATCTGGCTCGGCGCCACCGTCCTGATCGTTGCCGGCCTGGTCAATTTCGGCGGCGTCTACACGCGGCGCTACCAGGGCGGGCGGCTGTCACTTGACGTCCAGCACGACATGCGCACCGAGCTGTTCATGTCGCTGTCGCGGCTCGACGGCGCCCGCCAGGACCAGCTGAGCACCGGGCAGATCGTCAGCCGCGCTATCTCCGACCTCAACATGATCCAGGGGCTGCTCGGCATGGTGCCGATGTTGCTCGGCAACGCCGTGCTCTTCGCGGCGTCGATCGCCATCATGGCGTTTCTTTCGCCGCTGCTCACCCTTGTCGCCCTCGCGGTCGGGCCCGCGCTGTGGTTCATCTCCGTCGCCTCGCGCCGCAGGCTCTTCCCGGCCAGCTGGGACGCGCAGCAGCAGGCGGCCAACGTGGCCGGCGTCGTTGACGGCGCGATTGCCGGCGTGCGCGTGGTCAAGGGGTTCGGCCAGGAAGAGCAGGAGATCGAGCGGCTGGAGGAAGCCAGCAGCTGGCTGTACTCCTCCCGGGTGCGCGCCGTCCGGCTGATGGCCCGCTATAGCCCCGCGCTGCAGGCCGTGCCCCTGTTCGGCCAGGTCGGGGTGCTCGCGCTGGGCGGCTGGCTGGCGATCCGCGGCTCGATCCCGCTCGGCACGTTCCTGGCCTTCTCGCTGTACGTCGCGCAGATGGTCGGCCCTGTCCGGGCACTGACCAGCCTGGTCACGATCGGCCAGGAGGCGCGGGCCAGCGTGATCCGGATCTACGAGGTGATCGACTCACGGCCGGTCATCGCCGAGCGACCCGATGCTGCCGTGCTGCCGCCGGGAACCCCGGACGTCGAGCTCGACGACGTCAGCTTCGGCTACCTGCCGTCGGAGCCCGTGCTGCGCGGCCTGTCGCTGCGGGTCCGGCCGGGCGAGACCCTCGCCCTCGTCGGCACGTCGGGCTCAGGGAAGTCCACGATCTCGCTGCTGCTCCCCCGCTTCTACGACGTCAGCGGCGGCGCGATCCTGGTCGGCGGGCGGGACGTGCGAGAACTGACCCTGGACTCGCTGCGCGCGTCGATCGGGCTCGTGCTGGAGGACAGCTTCCTGTTCTCCGACACGGTCCGGGCCAACATCGCCTATGGCCGGCCCGATGCCACCCGCGAGCAGGTGATCGCGGCCGCGCGGGCGGCCGAGGCGCACGAGTTCATCTGCGCCCTGCCCGATGGCTACGACACCGTGATCGGCGAGCAGGGCCTCACCCTGTCCGGCGGCCAGCGGCAGCGCGTGTCGCTCGCCCGGGCGCTGATCACCGACCCGGCGATCCTGGTACTCGATGACGCCACCTCCGCGATCGACGCGGGCATCGAGGCGCAAATCCATGCCACCCTGCGCCACGTCATGGCCGGGCGCACCACGCTGCTCATCGCGCACCGCCGCTCGACCCTCCAGCTCGCGGACAGGATCGCCGTGCTGGATGAGGGACGGCTGGTCGACCTCGGCACGCACGAGGAGCTGACCCAGCGCTGCCCGCTGTACCGGCTGCTGCTGACCGGGCCAGGCGACGGCGCCGAGGGCAGCACCGCACGCGGAAACGGCGCGACACGCGGGAACGGCACCGCCGCCAGGACCCAGGCCGCGAGCGGCGCGATCACTCCCCGGCTCTGGAGCGCTGCCGGGACGGACGCGGGCACCGAGACAGGCACGAGGGCAGCGGCCGAGACAGCGGCAGGCACGAGGGCAGCGGCC
>DATGVY010000718.1:0-16233 GCA_035299845.1 Streptosporangiaceae bacterium | reverse complement strand
CACCTTCACCGGCACCATGACCGGCTCGCTCGCCCGGCCAGCGGTGTCGATCGACAGCTCGCGGAACTCGCCGGGCGCCGTGGCGGCATGCCGACGGGCGGCCTGCAGCCCTTCGGCGCTCTGCGGCACCCGCAGCAGCGTGATGCCCAGCGACGGAAGCTCGGCGTGCAGGCTCGCCCAGAATCCGGTGAAGCCGGGCCCGTGGCTGATGACGACAAGCTGGCCGGTGCTGATCGCGTCCGCAGCGGCGCTCAGCGCTGTGGCGCAGGCGTGCGGATCATCCGGGTCGCCGACGATGGCAAGGGTGCGCCCGGCGGTCGGCTGGTCGGGAAAAAGGTCATTGACAACCTGCAGTAACGGATGGTTCGAAGCGGCGCGGACCCGCCAGGGCTGGTCGTCACCGGAGATGACGGGACGGCGGGGCGGTTGCAGCTGTTCGGCGAAGCAGCGGGTCCACGGCCCGATCCCGGTCAGCGGATCGCTGTCCGGTGCCGTCGGGCGTCCGGTGAGGCGTGACCGGCCTGCGGGCGCCGGGCAGGCGGCCCGCGGCCGCTCGGGCAATCCCGCGTGGGACTCGGCCCGGGACCAAGACCCGGGCCGCGCGGTGGAGTCGGCCTGGGCGCCGGACTCGGGGGGGATGCCGGACTCGGGGGGCGCGCCGGGCGCCGGGACTGGGTCGGCCTGCGGGGCCGATCCGGGTCCGGGGATGGTCTCGGCCTGCGGGGCCGATCCGGGCCCGGGGATGGTCTCGGCCTGCGGACCGGACTCGGCCTGCGGACCGGACTCGGCCTGCGGGGCCGACCCTGGTGCCGGTACTGACTCGGCCTGCGGGGCCGACCCGGGTCCGGGGATGATCTCGGCCTGCCCTGGCTGGCCCTCTTCCATGATCACGGAAGAAAGGGGGTGCTGGAGCCCCCCGAATGTTCCGTGATCATGGACGCGGTGGGCGCGGGGCAGGGTAGCGGCGGGCGGCGATGCTGCCGGCGCCTGGGCTGTCTGCAGTACCTCGCTGGCATTCCTGGCGGCCGGGACCGGCGGTGTACCCGCTGGTCCGGACAGCTGAGCCTGGCACGGGCTCGCGATGAAGATCCGCTCCCGCCAGATGTCGATCGGCCGGGCGGGCTCCCCGGCATACAGCGCCTGCGGCAGGCCGAGCGCCCCCGCGGCGAACAACGCGGCGGCCGCATGGGTCGCGGCCCGGCTGTCGCTTGTCGCGGCGCCGTCACCCACGAGGTCCCCGGTCCCGATTCCGGCCGCGAGGCTGACTACGGGGATATGGCAGTACCTTGCCGCCGCGGCGGAAAGCGACTGCCCGGGGCCTGTCTCAACAAGCAGGTCAGCGCCCGCAGCACCGTCACTGAGGGCCGCATACAGCCGGTCCTTCGAGCCGAACTGGGCGCACAGCGCCGCGACGATGTCGCTGGCCGAAGTCAGCACGCGCCCGGTGGCGGCGGAGATAAGGCGGCGCCGCGGCGTTGCGAACACGAACTGGGTCAGCAGTGCCCGCAGCTGCGCGGACCGGCCCTCCATGGCGGCTGCGTAGTCGCCGGAGCCGCGCAGGATCTCGTTACAGCGCCAGCCAAGCCTGGTCGCCTCGGCTTCCGTCAGGCAGCCGGCCCAGGCGAGGCCGGCTATCTCGCCAGGGCCGCGGCCGACAGCGGCGGTGGCACGGACGCCGAGCCGGTCCAGCCAGGCCAGCGCGGGCCAGGCCAGCAGCTGTCCGCCAGGGGCCGGAAGCGGGCCAGCGACCGTCCTGTGCGGCTGCCAGGTCGCGCTTTCCGCGAGCTGTCCGCCGGTATCTGTGCCCGGCTGCCATGCTGCGCCTGCTGCGAGCCGTCCGCCGGTATCCGCGGCCGGCAGCGCCGGTCCTGCTACGGCATCACCGCCGGACAGCAGCAGCGTGACCCGGCCGGCCGCTCCGTCGCCCGCAACCAGTCCCGGCCAGGTGGCCAGGACGCCGGGGGTGAGATCCGGCAGCAGGGCGATGGCATCGCGGGCCAGCCCGGCGAGCTGCTCTTGCCTGCTGGCCAGGATGGCGATCCGGGTCGGCCCTTGGTCTGCTGCCTCGCGCGTCAGCTGGCAGGCGAGGTCATGCAGCTCTGCATCAGACAGCCAGGGCGCGATGTCGGCGATCCTGGCGAGGCTGGCAGCGAGGCTGGCCCGATCGGGCGCATGCAGCAGGTATGCAACTGTCCGTGCTGGCGCGCTGAGCGGCGGCTGCGTCGGTGCCGCCGGGACTACGGCAGCCCCGGCGATGCCGGATGATGCCCGGCGCGTGCGCGGCAGCAGGCGGAACGTTCGGTCAGGACGCGACGCCCGGACTGGCTCGCTGCTGAGCACGAGGTGGACGTTGACGCCGGCCGGGTCCATCGCGCTGACCGCGGCGATCCTGCGCCCCCGTGGCCATGGTGCTGCTCTGCCAGGCAGTCGCAGGGCGGCGTCCTCGCCCTGCAGCAGCGGATGCGGCGTGCCGACGCCAGTTGCCGGTGGCATGACGTCGCCGCACATCGCGAGCACGGTCTTGATCAGCCCGGCAGCGCCCGCGGCGGCCTTGGCGTGACCGATGTTGGCGGTGACAGAGCCAAGCGCCGCTGTGCGCCGCACGCCCCGGCGCAGTTCCGCGAGTGCGGTGAGCTCGGCGAGGTCTCCGGCCGCGGTGGCTGCCCCATGTCCCTCGATCAGCCGGACATCAGCTGGATCGACGTCCGCCTGCTGGTAGGCCCTG
The DNA here is from genome assembly GCA_035299845.1 of Streptosporangiaceae bacterium. Classification (GTDB taxonomy): domain Bacteria; phylum Actinomycetota; class Actinomycetes; order Streptosporangiales; family Streptosporangiaceae; genus Palsa-506. The sequence goes on along the minus strand of DATGVY010000718.1, from coordinate 13,508 downwards.
CGCAGCGCGAGCAGCTGACTGCCGTGATCCGGCGTCCCCAGGCTCGGCTGGCCGGCCGACGACATCCCCCAGCCCGCGATCTCCGCATACACAGGCAGATCGGCGGCCCGGGCGTCGGCGGCCCGCATCAGGACCACCACTCCGCAGCCCTCGCCGGGCAGGAACCCGGTCGGGTTCTCGTCGTAGACGCGCACGTCTCCGGTCGCGAGCACGCCGGCCTTGGCGAGCCCGACGAGCTCAAACGGATCCAGGCTGATATCAACCCCGCCGGCCAGCACGATGTCAAGATCCCCGGCGGTCAGCGTTGTGCATGCGGACGCCACCGCCAGCAAAGACGAGGACGACGCGCCATCGACCGCATGGCCGCCGCCCCTGAACCCGAAATAGCCGCAGATCCTCGCTGCGATCGACGCCGGAATGCTGCCGGCCAGGGTAGCTGCGGTCACCTCGGGAAACGGGGCGAGGTACCGAGCCGCCGCCTGCCTGAGCACCGGCATCCCCTGCTCCCTGGAGAAGCCGGACGCGATCATCGCGTCCGCCAGTACGCGCCGGACGTAAGGCCAGCGCAACCGCAGGGCTCCGGCCCGGGAGATATCTCCGGTGAGGGTGTTGCCGATCACGACGCCGACCCGGTTCCTGGCCAGCCCCCTGCCACCGGCGAACCCGGCGGCGGCAAGCGCGCGGGCCACGGTCTCCATTGCGAGCCAGTGAGCAGGATCAGCAGAGTGGAAGTCCGGCGCCGACACTCCGAACGCGGCCCGGTCAAACTGCCAGCCCTCGATCACCGCGGCCCGCGTGCTGTAGGTCGCGTCGGGAGTGGCGGGGTCGGCGCTGTAATAATCGGCGAGGTCGAGCCTGCAAGGCGGCAGCCGGCGGAAGGCACGACGCCCGGTCAGCACGAGATCAAGCAAAGCGGGCGGATCGTCAGCATCGGGGAAGCGGCATGCCAGGCCGACAATGGCGATGGACTGGCCGGCTGGCGAGGCACCTGGCACGTCAGCCACGACAGGCTCCCGCAGATCCGGACATGGCTCGGCCAGGCCAGCCTGAGCCAGCGAGTGCTGGGCCAGCGTGAGGTGAGCCAGCATGGGACGAGCCAGCGTCAGGTGAGCCAGCGAGTGCAGGGCCAGCATGGGACGAGCCAGCATGGGCCGAGCCGGGGTCCGCTGTCACCGGGCCGCCGCGTGGCGTCGCGGAATTTGGCCCGGAATCTTCCTGCGATAGTTGTGCATACCGCCTGAAGGCGCGCACGAATGCGGCCCGCCACCGAACTTCCATTGTTCCCCCGAACCCGCCCGATTTCCCCGTCGCCTGCCCAGCCGCGACTACGCCACCTGACCCGGGACCGGCGTTACCGCCGACCTCCCCCCTGGTGGCAAGCTCCATGACATGGATGGCGGAGAAGACATTATTGGCGACAGCGGCTCCGGTCAAGATGGAATTCAGGACGCGTTATTTGGGCATGATGACCGCTTTGATAGTTGACTATCCGGGTCATTAGGCAAAGGCCGGTAGGCAGCGAATGGACCGGAAAGCGGCACGAGCCTGACAGGCGCCCGGGCCGATCCGCCGGAGAGCCCGCGAGCTAGCCGCGCGCCAGAATCGAATATGCGTTTGAAGGTACGTCTATACTTGGCTCATGACGAGCGCATTCCAGGGTTCGCTGCTTGACCTCTCCGACAAGGTGGCTCCTGGTGAGCTGGGCTCGTCGGTACGGCGGACCGTCCTTTCCCACGGGGCCTGGATCGATATGCGGCGGGGCTGGGTCACCGGGGCCGACGCGCTGCTGAGCCGGCTGATCGACGCCGTGCCATGGCAGGCCGAGAAACGGCAGATGTACGACCGGGTGGTGGACGTCCCCCGGCTGGTCTGCTTCTACGGAGCGGGCAAGGCCCTGCCCGATCCCGCGCTCGCCGAGTTCAGGCAGGCACTGGACGCGCACTACGCAGCGGAACTCGGCGAGCAGTTCCTGACCGCCGGGCTGTGCTTCTACCGGGACGGCCGGGACAGCGTCGCATGGCACGGCGACACGATCGGGCGCGGCGCCAGGACGGACACCATGGTCGCGATCGTCTCCATCGGCACGCCCCGTGCGTTGCTCCTGCGGCCGCGCGGCGGCGGCCCGGCACTCCGCCATGATCTTGGGCACGGTGATCTTCTCGTGATGGGCGGTAGCTGCCAGCGCACCTGGCAGCACGCCATACCTAAGACCGCCCGGCCGGCCGGACCGCGGATCAGCATCCAGTTCCGGCCACGCGGAGTTCGCTGAAACGCGCCGCTGGGGCAGCCGACCACGGCCCGAGACCCGGCGTTCGTCGCAGGCCGTGGCCCGGCCAGGATCTGGCAGCTGGTACCTGGTCCCCGGCGTGGCCCTGCCCGGCCCCAGGATCCGGCAGCTGGTTCTTGCTTCCGGCGCGGCGCGGCCCGGCGCGGCCCGGCGCGGCCCGGATCTGGCAGCTGGTACCTGGTTCCGGCGCGGCGCGGCCCGGCCCGGCCTCAGGGATCATGCGCCTGCCGCCGGTGACCCCGCCGTCCGCCGGCCCGCACGCGGCAAGGCCCGCTCCATGCCCCGGCCGGCTTCTCGTGCGCTACCCTGGGAGCATGCTCCGTAGCCGGCTGCTCCTTACCTAGCCGCGCCGACCGATCCGTCGTTGGCGCGGCTGCCCCTCGTGACCGAGGGGCATTTTGTTGGAAATGACGAGCACGCCGGCAGCCGGGGATCGAGCCCCGGGCCGGGCGGCATCCGGGGCCAACCGGACCGATCACATCGCGAGGAATCATGACAGCCGCCGACAGCGCGGAGCGGACACAGCATTACGATCCGCGCACGATCCAGGAGAAATGGCAGGCCCGCTGGGCAGCGATGGACCTGTTCCGGGCCAGCGACGACCCGGCGGACGACCGGCCCCGCAGCTACGTGCTCGACATGTTCCCCTATCCGTCCGGCGACCTGCACATGGGTCACGCCGAGGCATACGCGGTGGCGGACGCCATGGCGCGCTACTACTTCCACCGCGGGCACAACGTACTGCACCCGATCGGCTGGGACGCCTTCGGGCTGCCGGCCGAGAACGCGGCCATCCGGGGCAACTCCCACCCGGCCGACTGGACCTACGCCAACATCGAGGTTCAGGCGGCCTCGTTCCGCCGCTATGCGCTGTCCTTCGACTGGTCCCGCCGGCTGCACACATCCGATCCGGAGTATTACCGGTGGACCCAGTGGCTTTTCCTGCGCCTGCATGAGCGCGGCCTGGCCTACCGCAAGGACGGCTACGTCAACTGGTGCCCCGTTGACCAGACCGTGCTGGCGAATGAGCAGGTGATCGGCGGCAGGTGCGAGCGCTGCGGGGCCGAGGTCGTCCGGCGGGTGCTGACCCAGTGGTATTTCAAGATCACCGAGTACGCCGACCGGCTGCTCGCGGACATGGCGCCGCTGGAGGGCCGCTGGCCCGACCGGGTGCTGCTGATGCAGCGCAACTGGATCGGCCGGAGTGACGGAGCCGAGGTCATGTTCGCCATCGAGGGGCGCGATGAGCCGGTCACCGTGTTCACCACGCGGCCGGACACGCTGTACGGCGCCACGTTCTTCGTGGTGGCGGCCGACTCGCCGCTGGCCGCCGAGCTGTGCGCGCCGGAGCACCGGGCAGAGCTGGAAGCCTACGTCGCCGAGGTGCGCAAGCTGACCGACATCGAGCGCCAGGCCACCGACCGGGAGAAGACCGGGGTCTTCCTCGGCCGTTACGCGATCAACCCGGTGAACGGGGAGCGCATCGGCGTCTGGGCGGCCGACTACGTGCTGCCCGACTACGGCACCGGGGCGATCATGGCAGTACCCGCGCATGACCAGCGGGACCTTGACTTCGCCAGGAAATTCGGGCTGCCCGTGCGGGTTGTGGTCGAGACCGGCCTGCCGGATCCGGCCGAGACCTGGGTGGCCACTCCGGGCGAGGGCACGCTGGTCAACTCGGGCCCGATCGACGGGCTGGCCAAGTCCGAGGCGATCGCCGCCATCACCGGGATCCTGGCGGACGGCGGCCTAGGCCGGGCTGCGGTCAGCTACCGGCTGCGCGATTGGCTGGTCTCCCGGCAGCGGTTCTGGGGAGCGCCGATTCCCATCGTGTACTGCGCCGGGTGCGGCGAAGTGCCCGTACCGGACGACCAGCTGCCGGTGGTCCTGCCCGACCTGCGCGGGCAGGACCTGGCTCCGAAGGAGGTCTCGCCGCTGGCCGCCGCCACCGACTGGGTGAATACCGAGTGCCCCAAGTGCGGCGGGCCGGCCATGCGCGACACCGACACCATGGACACGTTCGTCGACTCGTCGTGGTACTTCCTGCGGTATTGCTCGCCGCACTACGAGCATGGCCCGTTCGAGGTCGACGCGGTGCGCCGGTGGTCCCCGGTTGACCTGTACGTGGGCGGCGTCGAGCATGCGATCCTGCACCTGCTGTACAGCCGGTTTTTCGTCAAGGTGCTGCACGACATGGGGATGCTCGACTTCACCGAGCCATTTACCCGGCTGATGAACCAGGGCCAGGTAATCAATCAGGGCAAGTCGATGTCGAAGTCGCTGGGCAATGGCGTTGATCTCGGCGAGCAGCTGGCCGTGCATGGCGTGGACGCGATCCGGCTGACCATGATCTTCGCGAGCCCGCCGGAAGACGATATCGACTGGGCCGACATGAACCCCGACGCCTCCGTTAAATTTCTTGGCCGGGTTTCGCGGCTTGCGGCAGAAGCTGGCGCAGCTCCGGCCGGGCAGCCCGCCGGGGCCGGTGATCTCGAGCTGCGCAAGGTCACCCACCGTACGATCGACGAGGTCACCAGGCTGGTCGAGTCCGCCAGGCTGAACGTGGCGGTGGCGCGGCTGATGGAGCTGGCCGGCGCCGCGCGGCGCACCATCGAGTCAGGGCCGGGCGCGTCCGATCCCGCGGTGCGCGAGGCTGCGGAGGCGCTGACGGTGCTGCTGTCGCTGTTCGCTCCGTATACCGCGGAGGAGTGCTGGGAGCTGCTTGGTCATCAGCCCTCGGTGGCGATGGCGGGCTGGCCGGCTGCCGATCCTGAGCTGCTGGTCCGGGATCTGGTCACGTGCGTCGTGCAGGTGAGCGGCAAGGTGCGGGACCGGCTGGAGGTGCCGCCGGGGATAGGCGAGGACGAGCTGCGGGCGCTGGCGCTGGCAGCGCCGGGGGTGAGCCGGTCACTGGCCGGCCGCGCCGTGCGCGTGGTGATCGTCCGGCCGCCCAAGCTGGTAAACGTCGTTCCGGAGTGACGACGGGCGGGCGCGCTGGCCTGCAATGTGTCGGGGCCTGGCACGATACCGCCGCCCGACCGCCAAAGATAGGTCCGCGAACACCGGCGAGCCTGCGGGCCGTCCGGCCGGTGCTACTGGCCGGGACGGCTTCACACGCGGCGGAGGACGGCGACCACGCGGCCGAGGATGGCCGCGTCGTCGCCGGGGATCGGCGCGTACAGGGGGTTATGCGGCATCAGCCAGACATGGCCGTCGGAGCGCTTGAATGTCTTGACCGTTGCCTCGCCGTCGATCATGGCTGCGACGATGTCACCATTCTCGGCGACCGGCTGCTGGCGGATGACCACCCAGTCGCCGTCCGCGATTGCCGCGTTGATCATCGAGTCGCCGATGACCTTGAGCAGGAAGAGCGTTCCGTCGCCGACGATCTGCTTGGGCAGCGGGAAGTATTCCTCGATCAACTCCTCGGCGAGAATCGGGCCGCCGGCCGCGATCCGGCCCACCAGCGGTACGTAAGCCGGCTCCTGCGAGGCGATGTTCATCGGCGTCTCGTCGTCGATGCCCGGCTCGGGCCGCACCGCGGGATGCCCAGGCAGGCGCACCTCGACCGTTCGCGGCCGGCCGGCGTCACGGCGCAAGTATCCCTTGCTCTGCAGGGTGGAGAGCTGGTAGGAGACGCTGGACGTGCTGGTCAGCCCTACTGCCTCGCCGATCTCGCGCATAGACGGCGGATAGCCGCGGCGCTGTACCGACTCGCGGATCACCTGGAGCACCTTGCGCTGGCGCCAGGTGAGCACATGGCCAGGATCGGGCCGTTCCGGTAGTTCGGTGACTATCGCGGGCACGGAGCCTTTCGGCTTCCTTCCCGGCCTGCCCTTGGGCCTGACACCGGGTGCTGCGTCGCTGCCGTCCGCAGTCGAGGCCTGCCGCGCAGTCCCGTCCTCGTTGCTGCTGCTCATCATCGGGCCTCCGGCTCGGAGATTGCGGTCAGGGCCGACGCTAGCGCTTGCGGCCCCCGATCTCAAACATCTGTTCGACGAATCGCCAAAAATGTCGGACCCGTGCGGTAAGACTGTACCGTATCTTCGTTCGATCGAACGAAGATACGATAGAACAGAGATGCGATCGAACTGCCGTTCGGTTCAAGGGAGGTTCTGATGAGCGTGCTGAGCGCCGCGGAGAAGGACGGGATGGACGTCGTCACCGTCGAGATCACCGTGCCGCGGCCCAGGGCCGCAGTGCATTCTTCCGCGGCCGCCGGCCGGGCGGCACTGGCGGCGGCACGGTCATACCCCAGGACTTCGCGCCCGGCGGCCGGTGCCGGGCGGGCGGCCGGTGACCGGGAATTGCATGTCCGCAGGGTTCGCGTCAGCGAAGTCCGCGTCCGCGAGCTGCGAGCTGGGGACGAGGTCCGCGCGCGGGAGGCACGCGGCCGGGCGCTGCGGTCCGTGACGGTGCACGCCCGCGAGGTGCGCAGCGGCGGGCTGGCCGATGGCCGGCTGCGCGGTGACGGATGGCTGCGCGGCAACGGCGAGGTGCGCGGCAACGGCGAGGTGCGCGGCGGCGGGCTGGCCGATGGCCCGCTGCGCGGCGAGGTGCGCCGCGGGAACTCCAGGGCACCCAGGTCAGCAAGGCCAGGATCCGGGTATGCCGACGGGCTGCGGCTGACCAGGCGCGGCCGGGTCGTGCTGGCGGGCCTCGCCATCGTGGCGGCCTCCGCGCTCGTCACGCTGTTCTGGCTGAGCGCAGCAGCAGGCGCCCAGGCAGCCGGTCACGGCCAGCAGCCCGTGGCTGCCCGCCGCGGCCTGTCCCGGGTGGTCGTCAGGCCGGGCCAGACCCTGTGGTCCATTGCCCGCCGGGCCGAGCCCTCGGCCGATCCGAGGATCGTTGTCCAGCAGATCATCGAGGTCAACGCGCTGAGTGGCGCGGTAATCCAGCCCGGTGAGCTGCTGTGGGTGCCGAAGGGCTGACTGACACGGAACAGATCCGCCGTGGCGGCCTTGCTCACGGCCGACTGAGCAGCATCGAGGGCACGTCGGCGATGGAGTCGAGGACGTGGTCGGGTGTCCCAGTGGCGCCGCGCAGCGTCCGGGCCAGGTATTTGCCGGTCCTGACCAGGACCCCGGTGATTCCCACTCGTTGCGCGGCCAGGACGTCCGCCTCGATATCGTCGCCGACCATCAGGGTCGCCGACGGGTCAGCTCCCAGGCTCGCGAGCGCGGCCTCGAAGAATGCGGCGGCGGGCTTGCCGATCACCTCCGCCTGCACGCCGGCGGCCTGCTCCAGGCCGGCCAGGAAGGCGCCGGTGTCGAGTTGCAGGCCCTGATCGGTGCGCCAGTACAGGTTGCGGTGCAGGGCCAGCAGGCGGGCGCCGCCCCGCAGGTGCCCGAACACCTCGTTGAGCGCCTGGTAGCCGAACTCCGGGCCGGCGCCCCCGACCAGGACGATGTCGGGATGGTCCGCAACGAGCGTGACTCCTGCCAGGTCGGCGTGGATGTCGCCGCTGTTGAGCAGCAGGCACCGGGCGCCCGGATAGCGCCTGGCGAGGTATCCGGCGGCCAGCGAAGGCGCAGTCAGGATATCGCCGGCGCCGACCGGGAAGCCCGCGTCCGCCAGGGTCGCCGCGATCTCGGCCCGGGTCCGCGATGTGGTGTTGGTCAGCAGCGCAAGCTTGAGCCCGGCTTCACGCATCCGGGAGACCGCCGCGACAGCGCCCGGCAGCGGCCGCCATGACACGGTCAGCACCCCATCGATATCCATCAGTACCGCATCCATGGCCGGAAGCTACCCGATGCCGGCCGGCGGCAGGACAACCGCAGACCCGCGGGGGCGTTCCTGGCCTGACAGGGCAGCGAGCGCTTGGCCGGCTCCGGGGAGCACGTGCAGGTACCGCCCGGTCGTGCGGAGGCTGTCGTCCCCGGGCCGCCCGGCGCGGCCTCGAGGCCGGCGGCGATCATGCAGGCCCTGCGACACGCCGGCGGTCGCCTGCAGGTCCTGATCTACCAGCGACTTCAGCGGGACACGCGAGTTCGCTTGCGTCTTGCGGCCGTCAAGACCACAATATCTAGTAGTTACATGGCTGTAGTTTTTCTATAGGTTGTGTTCGCAAGGAGTAGTTTCGTCGCGCCGGGGGAGGTGTGATCGCGTGTACTGCCCGTACTGCAGGCATCCGGACAGCAGGGTCATCGACAGCCGGACGGCTGATGATGGCGCAGCGATTCGCCGCCGCCGGTCATGCCCCGCGTGCGGTCGCAGGTTCACCACTCAGGAGACCGTGATCCTGATGGTGGGCAAGCGCAGCGGAGTGACCGAGCCCTTCACCCGAGACAAGATCACCCGGGGAGTGCGGAGAGCGTGCCAGGGCAGGCCGGTGAGCGAGGACCAGCTCGCGATCCTGGCGCAGCGGGTGGAAGACACGATCAGGGCGCGTGGCTGTGCCGAAGTGCCCTCACATGAGGTAGGCCTGGCGATTCTCGGGCCGCTTCGCGAGCTTGACGAGGTCGCGTACTTGCGGTTTGCCTCCGTCTACCGGGGGTTCGAGTCGCTCACTGACTTTGAGGAAGAGATCGCTGCCCTGCGGTCCGGGCATGAGAAAGGGCGGCGCGCGGGGTATACGGACGGGGAGCAGTCGGCTGAGGAGGACAGGCCAGGTCCGGACCTGTTCCCCGCCGGGCCGCGGCGCGGCCCGGCGAAGCAGGAACAGCGGACTTCTGCCCGGTAAGACCGGGCAGCGCGGCAAATCAACGGGACAGGGCCTGGCAGGCCCGCAACGGATCCACGCAGATCCCTGGAGGGGGAGGACATGACCGAGACGGCGAGCGGGCCAGCGCGGCAGGGCGGCAGGGGTGGCCGCAAGGGACTCACCATGCGCCGTATCCATACTCGCGCGGGCGTCCATCCTTATGACGAGGTCACCTGGGAGCGCCGTGACGTCGTCATGACCAACTGGCGGGACGGGTCCGTTAACTTCGAGCAGCGCGGCGTGGAGTTCCCCGACTTCTGGTCGGTCAACGCGGCCAACATCGTGACCACCAAGTACTTCCGCGGCGCGCTGGGCAGGCCGGAACGTGAGCACAGCCTGCGGCAGCTCGTCGACCGGGTGGTAGGCGTCTACCTGGCAGCCGGGCGCGAGCACGGTTACTTCGCCTCCGGCAAGGACGCCGAGATCTTCGAGCACGAGCTCACGTATGCCCTCATTCACCAGGTCTTCAGCTTTAACTCTCCGGTCTGGTTCAACGTCGGGACATCCTCGCCGCAGCAGGTCTCCGCTTGCCAGCCATACGACGCCCTGGTCAGTACCACGGCCGGACCGATTCCGATCGGCAAGCTCGTCGAGGACGAGGCGGTCGGGACCAAGGTTCACGATGCCCACGGCACGACGCGGATCGTCGCGACCAAGGCCAACGGCGTCAAGGAGGTGCTGAGGCTGCACACCACGGCCGGTTACGCCCTGGACGTCACGCCGGATCATCTCGTCTGGCGAGCCAAGGACCTTGTTGTCGGCGAGTTCACTGTCGCGGGCTTCCTCCGCCCCGGCGACTCCCTGCTCCATGTGAACCCCGATGTCGGCGGGTCGGACCGTCACCTGATCCAGATCACCAGGATCGAACGGCTCGGCGAGATGGAGGTCTACGACATCCAGACCGAGAGCGGCGAGTACCTCGCCGGAAACGTGCGGGTGCACAACTGCTTCATCCTGGCGGTCGACGACACGATGGACTCGATCCTTGAGTGGTACCGGGAAGAGGGCCTGATCTTCAAGGGCGGCTCCGGCGCCGGCGTCAACCTGTCCAGGATCCGCTCGAGCAAGGAACTGCTGTCCTCGGGCGGGACGGCCAGCGGGCCTGTCTCGTTCATGCGGGGCGCCGATGCCTCGGCGGGAACGATCAAGTCGGGCGGCGCCACCCGGCGCGCCGCGAAGATGGTCGTGCTCGATGTGGACCACCCCGATATCGAGGAGTTCATCGAGACCAAGGCGCGCGAGGAGGACAAGATCCGCGTCTTGCGCGACGGCGGCTTCGACATGGACCTCGGCGGCAAGGACATCACCAGCGTCCAGTACCAGAACGCCAACAACTCGGTCCGGGTCTCCGATGAGTTCATGCGCGCGGTCGAGGATGGCGAGTCCTTTGACCTGGCCGCCCGCCAGACCGGCGAGACGGTGGCGAAGGTCGACGCCAAAGAACTGTTCCGTAAGATGGCCAAGGCGGCCTGGGAATGCGCCGATCCGGGCATTCAGTATGACGGGACAATTAATGACTGGCATACCTGCCCGGAATCCGGCCGAATTACCGCAAGTAATCCGTGCTTCCCCGCGGATCAGCGCGTTGTCACGGACCAGGGACTTATCCGGATCGGTGACCTGGTTGCACGGGCGGCGGATGGCGAGAGCTTTGCCGTCTACACCAACGACGTAACGTCCCAGTCGGCTCCCGCTGACCGGGTTGAGGCGACGATCCCGTCCCGCTTCCTGGTCAGCGGCACCAACGAAGTCGTCGAGCTGCGGTTCTCCGACGGCTCGCGGCTGCGCTGCACGCCCGGGCACCGGATCTGGACGGCCGACCGGGGCTGGGTGCATGCCGAGGACCTGACGGCCGACGACCGTGTGATGCGCTCGCTGCAGTATGCGGCCCGCGCCGCCGCGGATCCGCGGATCCCGGCCAGGGCCCTGGCGGCGGCAGCGTCGGCGCGGTCGCGCAAGCCGGTTGACCTGCCAGTGAAATGGGATGAGGAGTTCGGACACTACCTCGGCTGGCTCGTCGGCGACGGCTGCGTGACCGATCAGAACGCGGTCACGGTCTACGGCGGCGACGACGACCGCGACGAGGCGATGCCGCGCCACCGTGAGCTCATCGCGCGGATTACCGGCTTCGACGCTAAGCCGAGCATCCAGGGGAACGGTACCCGGCAGCTCCGGGTGACCAGGGACGCATTCATCGCCTTCATCCGGGCGCTCGGCGTGTCGTCAGAGCGGGCGCCTGCCAAGCACGTGCCTGACGCGATCTACGAGGCTCCAGAGGATGCGCTGATCGGGTTCCTGCAGGGCCTCTTCGACGCCGACGGCTGCGCCGTGAGCATGCGGAACGGGACCCGGTACGTCGGGCTGGGCAGCCGCTCCGAGGAACTGCTCCTCGGCGTGCAGGAACTGCTGGCCTCGCTCGGCATTGCCAGCCGGATCTACCAGACCGGCACCAAGACGCGGAGCTTCAGCTATATCCGCAAGGACGGGTCTGCGGCCAGCTACGGCTCCGACGGCCCCAGCTTCGACCTACGGATCACCGGCCGGTCGCTGCGTGAGTTCGGAGCCAGGATCGGCTTCAGCTTGCCCGCCAAGGAGCGGAAACTGCTCACGATCATCGCGTCGACCGCCTGGTACGACAAGGACGAGACCGTCCGGCTAGTCTCCCGCGAGTCGCGCGGATTCGAGACTACTTACAACCTCACCGAGCCGCGCAACCACTCCTACATCGTCGGCGGGACGGTGGTCGCCAATTGCAGCGAGTACGTCCACCTGGACAACTCGTCCTGCAACTTGGCGAGCATCAACCTGCTGAAGTTCCTCCGCAATGACGACACCTTCGATGTCGAGCGATTCCAGCGGATCACCGAGCTCATCATCACCGCGATGGACATCTCGATCTGCTTCGCCGACTTCCCGACCCAAAAAATATCTATTATCACCCGGGCCTACCGTCAACTCGGCATCGGTTACGCCAATCTCGGCGCGCTGCTGATGGCGACCGGGCATGCCTACGACTCGGACGACGGCAGGGCGATCGCGGGTGCCATCACCTCGCTGATGACCGGAACCGCCTACCGGCGCTCCGCCGAGCTGGCTGCAGTCGTGGACCCGTACGACGGCTACGCGAGGAACGAGGCTGCCCACAAGCGGGTGATGGCCAACCACGCCGAGGCCAGCGCGAGGATCCGGCCGCTGGGCGGCATCGACGACGCGATCCTCGCAGCCGCGAATGAGGCATGGCAGGAGTGTCTGAAACTTGGCGAGAAGACTGGCTACAGGAACGCCCAGGCGAGCCTTCTGGCGCCCACAGGGTGCCTGACCGGTGATGCCCTCATTACCACCGATCGCGGACTAACCCGCCTCGCCGAACTTGGTGACATCTACGGAGACCGCTGGCAAGATCTCGATCTCACCGTCTCGACTGACGATGGTCCGCGGCGGGCCACGAAGTTCTTCGTCAACGGCGAAGAGCCGACACGCAGCATCCGCACAGAGGGCGGATACAAAATCCAGGGTACCCATACCCATCGGGTCAAGGTCATCGAAGAGACGACCGGGGAATGGGTATGGAAGCGACTTGCAGATGTTGCCAAAGGCGACTTGATACCCCTGCAGATGCGGCAGCTGGTCGGTGAAACGAGAGAAGTCCCGCTACCGGTGCTCGCTGAGGCGTACTACACCAGTGACCGCGGTCTCCAGGTTCCGGACATCGTTACCGAGCAGCTGGCCGAACTGGTCGGCTACTTCATGGGTGACGGCAGCCTGCACGCAAGCGGCATCAATTTCTGCGTCGCAGACACCGACCTGGATGTTGTAGAACGCCTGCGCATTACCGCCAAGTCGCTGTTCAATGTGGAAGCAAAGGAGTGGCAGCGAAAAGGCTACCGGCAAGTCACGCTTCAGTCCGTGCGGCTGGCACGTTGGTGGCAAGCGGCTGGGTTCGCCAAGCGCCTTCCAAGCCCTGATCATTCCGGCAAGGGCTGGACTCCGCATGTGCCGTCGGCAATCCTGGAGGCGAACAACCCAGTTATCTACGCGGCTTTCCTTCGCGGCCTGTTCGAGGCTGACGGGACTCTGAGTAAAGGCGTTCCATGCCTCTCCACCGTGTCGGAGGAATTTACCTCCGAGCTGCGTACGCTGCTACTCACCCTCGGGCTGGCTTCGACGACAGTCAAATCATCCACAGGCTGGGGCGGCCCCGTCTTCATGATCCGACTCCGCAACGTTGATCATGCGTTGAACTTCGATGAGATCGTCGGCTTCATGAGCGAGCGAAAGGCTCGAGAAATCGTCCAGATCGAGCCGAGTGACTCCGCTCGCCGCGACTACGTCTTCCTGCTGCCAGGCGTTTGGGGAGAACTTGTACCTCCAGGGCATTGGGCACGCAACGCGGTTCGTCAGTCGCTAGCGAAGCGGGGCGGCGTGGCCAGGATGCTTGCATGCCGGGTCTACGAGGAGACGCTGGACCAGCGGCTTGAGCTCGCGCTCGGGTACCTGTTCGAGCGCGTGGCGAGCAAC
>DATGVY010000717.1:0-8339 GCA_035299845.1 Streptosporangiaceae bacterium | reverse complement strand
CGTCGGGGGGGCCGGGGGGGCCGGGCGCCCGGCTAGCCCGACTCCGGGCGGGGGGCGGCGAGCCGGATGGCTGCGCTCCTGGCTGGCCGGCCGGACCCTGCGCGGCCGGCTCATCGCCGGCCTCCTGGCCCTGCTCTTCGTCGCCTGCGCCGCGGTCGGCGTCGTCACCTACGTGGCCCTGCACGGATTCCTCATCGGCCAGCTCGACGATCAGCTCAAGGCCGCGAGCGACCGGTACGTGGCGTGCGTGAATGGCCCACCGCCGGACAATCAGAGCGGCCTGGGCAATCAGCAGCAGGGCAATCAGGACGGTCATCAGAACGATCCGGGGTTCTGCGCCAGCACCCCGGGGCAGGCTCAGGCGACGTTCTCCGCCTCCATCAGCTCAGGCGTCGTCACCGCAGCGAAGATCACCCTTGGCCAGTGCGAGCTCTCCGCGGTCCAGCGCCAGGACGGGGCGGCACTGGCGCGGCTGCCCGCCAACGGCAGGCCGTACACCAGCGAGCTGCGCTCGCTCCACGCCGACTACCGGCTCATAGCCGTACGCGACAACGGCAACATCCTGATCACGGGCCTGCCGCTTGGCTCGATGACCACCACGCTGCGCGACGTGGAGCTCACCGAGGTCATCGTGTTCTCCGCGGCCCTGCTGCTGACCGGCATCATCGGCACCGGCTGGGTGCGCCTGTCGCTGCGGCCGCTGCGGCGGGTGACCGCTACCGCCGCCGAGGTCACCAGGCTGCCGCTGGCGAGCGGGGAGGTTGCCCTGCCGAACCGGGTGCCGGACGCCGATCCGCGTACCGAGGTCGGCCAGCTCGGCGTCGCTTTCAACCGCATGCTCGGGCACGTGGAGTCCGCGCTGGCGCGGCGGCATGCCAGCGAGGCGCGGCTGCGAGGCTTCGCCGCTGACGCCAGCCATGAGCTGCGCACGCCGCTGGCCGCGATCCGGGGGTACGCCGAGCTTGCCCGCCGTCACCCAGGCGCGCTGCCCGACGACGTGGCACACGCGCTGTCCAGGGTGGAGTCCGAGTCGGCCAGGATGAGCGAGCTCGTCGATGACCTGCTGCTGCTGGCGAGGCTGGACGCCGGGCGCCCGCTGGCCGACAACCGGGTAGACCTCACCCGGCTGGCGATCGACGCGGCCAGCGATGCGCGCGCGGCCGCGCCGGGGCACCGGTGGCAGCTGGACCTGCCCGGCGACCCCGTGGTGGTCAATGGCGACGAGCACCGGCTGCGCCAGGTAATGGCAAACCTGCTGAGCAATGCGGCCAGGCACACCCCGAAGGGAACGACCGTGACCATCGCGCTGGCCGAGCGGGGTGATGCCGGACGGCCAGCCCAGCGTGGCGATGCCGGTGCGGCGGCCCAGCGTGGGGGTGGGGGCGCCGGTGCGCCTGCCCAGCGCGGCGGCGCTGGCGCCATGGCGGGCGGTGGCGCTGCGCCGGCTGGCGTAGCGGTGCTGAGCGTGACCGATGACGGCCCCGGCATTCCAGCGGAGCTGCAGCCCGAGCTGTTCGAGCGGTTCGTGCGCGGCGACAGCTCTAGGTCGCGTGCGGCCGGCAGCACCGGCCTCGGCCTGGCCATCGTGGACGCTGTCGTCGCGGCTCATGGCGGGCGCGTCGAGATGACGAGCCAGCCGGGGCAGACTGTGTTCACGATCGCGCTGCCGCTGCCGTATGACGGCGCCGCATCCCTGCCAACGCCCTGAGAACCGCGCACGGCCCGGCCGGAGTGCCGCCCTTCCATGATCGCGGAGGATTTTGGGTGCCAGGACCCCCAAGATCCTCCGTGATCATGGAAGGAATGGCCGGAGCAGCCTTCATAGCCGGCGCAGACGATCATCCCAGTCCCGGCTGAGCATGATCGCCGACGCCTGCACCCTGGCCGACGAGCTCGACGCGGTCCGGGCCGTCCGGCTGGCCGAGCGCGGCCAGGCACCGCGGTCCAGCTGGCTGGGCAGCGGCGCTGACGTGCTCGCCTACATGGATGTCGACTTGCCGACAGACCTCAACGAACTGCTTCCGCTCGTCGCGCCGCTGCTGTCCGGCTGCTCGAGCGGGACTCAGCCGAGGCGCCGGGCCCCGGCAGTGGCCGTGACGTAGACGCGGCCGGATGGCATCTCATGCGGTAGCGGATCACGCTGCCGGATCGACTCGACGATGAACGACTCCCGTTCCAGCGCCTGGCTGAGTTCCGGGCCGGCGTAGCGGGTTCCGGTGATCCGCGGGTCTTGAGTCGCGAACTCGCCCGTGCCCTCGTGGGTGGCGAGTAGCAGGGCACCGGCCGGCGCCAGGACGCGGCGGAACTGGCGCAGCACGGCAGGCAGTTCCGCGCGGGCCAGATGGTGCAGCGCATACAGCGACACGGCCGCCGCGCATGAGCCGTCCGCCACCGGCAGCGCGCGCATGTCGCCGGCGGCGAGGCCAAGCAGGCGAGCGCGCCGCAGGCTCGCGTGCCGTGCGCTCGCCACGCTGAGCATCCGGGGTGCGACATCAAGGCAGATGACGCGCACTCCCCCGGCGGCCAGGTAGGCACCGGCCTGCGCAGGGCCGCAGCCGACGTCGAGCACCGGCCCGCCGCCGCGCGCCCGAAGCAGTACGGAATCGAGCAGTTCCCGGTCGAACGGGAGCCGGTCGAGGTCATCGCCGAACTTGTCCGCGTACTCTACGGCGATCGCGCTGTATGCGTCGCCGATCACCCGCGGGTCGAAGCCTTCCATCGGGTCAGTGTGTGGCATGCGGCGCACGCGGGGTAGCCCTCAGCTGGTCTCGGGCCGACCGCCCGCGCTGGCTGGCCGGACACCCGCCAGGTCGAGGAGCTCAGCGAGAATCTCGCTGAACGCGGTGACCGCCAGCGTCAGGTGCCCTTCGCCCGGCATCAGGTGGGCACGTGCGCCGGGAAGCTGATCGGCCAGCCAGGCGCCGTGGGCGAAGGGAACCATCCGATCCTGGCCGCCCTGCCAGATCGCCATGGGGACGCCCGCGCCGTTGCCGCCGCCACTGAGGGTGAAGCCCCAGTCCCGGACGAACGCCAGGTCGTCATCCAGCCAGCCTGCTATCCCGCTTGTCAGGGCCGCGCGGAAAGACGCGGCGAGATAGCCGGCGAAGCTCCCGCTGGCCACCGCCTTGTCGGCCTCGGACACCAGGCCGCCCATTCCTTCCACGAGGGCTGCCGCGGTGACGTCCCGCCGCTTGTCCGCCGTCTGTTCGAGCAGGCCGGCCAGCGCTGCCTCGCCGTCGGCGGCGGCCGCGAACTCCTGGACGTTCTCCGGCGCCATGTCACCGAGCCAGTCCAGCCCCCGGCCGCCGTACGGCGCCACTCCGGCCATGGACGCGGCGGCAAGGCATCGCCGCGGCAGCAAGGCCGCGCAGGCAAGCGCATGCGGGCCGCCGCCCGACCAGCCCGCGGTGACGAACGCCCCGGCGCCGAGGTGGTCAAGGATCGCGGTCACGTCGGCAGCAGCGTCAGCGACCAGCCTGCCGGGGTACCTGGTCGATGCCCCGTAACCGGGCCGGGAGTACAGCACGGTCCGGAGGCCAAGCGCCGCGGCGGTCTCGGTCATCGGGCCGTAGGTCACCAGGCCGGCGGGTGTGCCGCTATGAAAGACGAATGCCAGGCCGTCCGCGGGGCCATGGGTCAGTACATCCAGCGTCCTGCCGTCGGCGGCCGGCACGGTGAGCCGTTCAGCTGTCATGCGCTGAGGGTAACCGGCAGGCCGGCCCGGCCGCCGCTGGGCATCCAGGTCCGGCGATGTGGCGCCGCGGCCGGGCGGCCCGCCACGACGCCAGGCCGGCCGTCACTTCGGCCAGGATGCCCGCCATAGCCCGCGCTGGCAGGCGCAAGACGATATGCCGACGGCCAGTGCCGCCGCGAGGCTGAGCATGGCGGCCGGGGCAGGAAGAAGCTGAAGCAGCAGTCCCGCCGCGGCTGACCCGATCGGCATGCCGAGGCCCATCAGCATGAGGACGGCGGCGACCACCCGTCCGCGCTCGGCGGCCGGGGTTTGCCGGAAGATCAGTACGTCGAGCAGAACGCGGACCGATGGCACCCCGAGCATGGCGGCGAAGAGCAGGCCAGCCACCCACCATGGCCCGTACGGGAGGGCAAGCAGGGCGAGCAGCGGGATCAGTGGCAGACAGACGGCCAGCAGGAGAACACCGGGCCGGAGCCGGCCCAGATGCCGGACGAGCGCGGTTCCGGCCAGCCCGCCGGCAGCTTCGCCCGCCTTCCGCGAGCGGTTCTTCGCCGCGCACCGGGCCGGACGGCTGCCAGCTCGCGACGTCCCGGCCGGTGAGTCGTATCGCAAGGGCATCCTGGCCATTCACGAGACCCGGGGTACCGGCGGCCACCGCGGCCAAGACCCGCGACGGGCTGCAGAGCCTCGTCGATGACGTTGAGGCGGCATCAGCGGAAGGTGCGGCCGAGGGCGGAATCCCGGTCGACGTGCTCATCGGCTTCTACAGCCCTGCGGAGCAGGGCGGCTGACTCCTGACAGTCCCACAGCCCGGCTGATCCGCTGGGCCTCCAGGGAAAGGCCGGCGGCCGCGGCCGGCCCGGGCGGGACCGAGACCGCTACTGCCGCGCGGACAGCCGCCAGACGGTCTCGCCGTCGATGACGCGATCGGTCGGGCTGAGGCCGGCTCTGGCGGCTACCCGGGCGGAGGCAAGATGGTCCGGGTGAACGCAGGCCGTGATGATCACCACGCCCTGGCCGAGCAGCCAGCTGACGAGCCCGCGGGCGGCCTCGGTGGCGTAGCCGCGACCCTGCCAGGGCATGCCGATGACCCAGGCCACCCCGGCGGTCAGGTATCCGGTGCTGGCAGTCTGCAGCCCGCCGGTGACCGTCGCCTGCACCGTGCCGATTGCCTCCCCGGTGGCGCGCAGGCGCACGATCCAGTTGAGCCAGCTGACCGCCGGATCCGGGGCGCCCGCCACGAGCCGTTCGTAGCGTGCCCGCAGCCCGGCGGTGCTGGCAGGCGCCCCGCCGGTGAACTCATGCAGCCGGGCATCGCCGAGGACGCGCGCCATCTCCCCCGCGTCCCGCACCTGCAGCGGCGTCAGCAGCAGCCGCTCGGTGCCAACCTCCGCTGCGCTGAGGCTGTCCAGAGAGTGCCTCCCTGCTTGCCGCTGGCTGCCCAGCCCGGGACCCCGTCCCGTCCCGGCCGCCGACGGGCCGCCGGGACGGGCGCCGTCATCCGGGGGTCAGGCTAGTCCTGATATCCCTGCGGGGACGCGGCGGCGGCGTGAAAATAGGCTGGGCTGCCCGCCGACGCCGGTGTTTTCTCTGGCTATGGGCCCGCGGGCTAGTCTGGCGCCGGGGCCTTGACCTTGACGGGTCGCGCCTAGTTGCCTCGAGCACGCCGGTCAGACCCGCTGAGGTCCCCATTTCCGGTCAGTTGCTCCTGATCCAGGTAATGGTGAAAGCTCCGCTGCCATGGGCGTGTCAGTCACTCCCGGCGGCGCACCTGCCACGCACCGCCACCACTTTCCCCGCTTGCCGGAAGGCGGCGCTGACGCACTCCCGGCACGTCCGGACCGGCTGTTGACAGCGACTCACCAGGGCCGCAGGCAACCCCGGCCGCCCCAGGCTGATCTTGCCGGGCATCGGCGCCGTTATCCAGGCGTACCGTTGGAATCCTGCGAGCCCCGAGGAGACGCCCATGACGCTTCCTGCTGCCGCGAGCGGCAATCGCTTCGCACAGCGATTGTTCGCCCCGCTCCCCGCAAGGTATGACCGGCTCGCCGAGATCCTCTCGATGGGCCAGAACGGCCGCTGGCGGCGGGCGATGGTCGACCAGGTGGCGTCAGCCGCCGGCGAGGCCGTGCTAGATGTGGCATCCGGAACGGCCGGCGTCGCGCTCCAGCTTGCGGAGCGGACGGACGCCCGGATAGTCGGCGTGGACCTCACCGAGCAGATGCTCCGGCAGGGCCAGCGCCGCGTAGCGGCGGCCGGCGCGGGCGGGCGGATCCGGCTGGTCGCCGGCCGGGCCGAGCAGCTGCCCTTCCCCGACCGCGCGTTCGACGCCATGACCTTCACCTACCTGCTGAGATACGTGCAGGACCCGCAGGCGACGCTCGCCGAGCTCGCGCGGGTGGTCCGGCCAGGCGGAAAGGTTGCCAGCCTGGAGTTCCTCCGCCCGCCCTCGCCGTTCTGGCGACTCTGGTGGTGGCTCTATACCCGGCTGCTGCTCCCGGCCGGCGGGCTGCTCGCCGGCGGCCGGGAGTGGTTCTTCGTCGGGCGCTTCCTCGGCCCCAATATCTCCGGGCACTACCGCCGGTATCCCGTCTCCTGGACAGTCGAGGCATGGCGCCGGGCGGGCTTCGAGGACGTCGGGGTCAAGGTGATGAGCCTCGGCGGCGGGCTCGTGATGTGGGGAACCCGGGCCGGTGACTGACGGGAGCAGCCGGGGCCCCGCCAGCCCGGTACCGCCGGAGCGGGGCGCGGCCGCCATCTCGCCAGGAACGGGTACTCGCCCGGCTTACTACGCCGCCGGCCAGGGCGCGTGGCGGGACTGGTGGACGCTGCTCCACCCGCCCTATACGGCGTGGCACCTGTCGTACGTGGTGATCGGCGCGTCGCTGGCGCCCCACGTCGGCCTGTCGGCCCTGTTCGCCACGCTGATCGCGTTCTTCCTCGCGGTCGGCCTGTCGGCGCACGCCCTGGACGAGCTGCGCGGCCGTCCGCTGCAGACCCGGATACCGGCAGCCGCGCTCACCGCGGTCGCCGCCGCCGGGCTCGCGGGCGCGGTAGCGCTGGGCGTTGTCGGCATCAGCCGGGCAGGCTGGGGGCTGCTGCCGTTCCTGGTGATCGGGCCGGTCCTGGTCATCGCCTACAACGCCGAGCTCTTCGGCGGCCTGATCCACACCGACCTGGGCTTCGCCGTCGCCTGGGGCGCATTCCCCGTGCTGACGGCATACGCCGCGCAGACCGGCAAGCTGGCGGTCGCCCCGCTGCTCGCGGCGGCAGCCGCCGTCGCGCTGTCGGCCGCCCAGCGGCGGCTGAGCACGCCCGCCCGGACCATCCGGCGGCGCACGGTCAGGGTGGACGGCAGCCTGACGCTCGCTACCGGCGAGACGGTGACGATCGACGCGGCGGCCCTGCTCGCGCCGCTCGAGCATGCGCTCCGCGCGATGTCGTGGGCTACGGTGCTGCTGGCGGCATCGCTGGCCGTCGCAAGGCTGGCATAGCGGTCAGAGCAAGCTCTTCCGCTGCAGGTAATTCAGCGCTCCCCAGCCCAAGGGCACCGGGAGCCAGAACGTCAGCGTGCGGAACAGCAGGACGGCGCTGACCGCCGTCGCGCCCGGCAGCCGAGCAGCGATGAGGCCGGCCGAGAGCGCAGCCTCGACCGCGCCGAGACCTCCCGGCGTGGGGACCATCGACCCCACGGCGCTGCCGGTCAGGTACACCACGGCGATGCTGGCCAGCGGCAGCGACCCGCCCACCGCGCGGACCGATGCGGCAAGGCAGAGGATGTAACCGGCGGTGAGCAGGACCGCCCCGCCGACGCCCTCGGCCAGCTTGGCCGGCTGCTGGGCGGCGTCAAGCAGCCGCGGGACCACCTGGCCGAGCATCGGCGCGATACGGGCGCGCAGCAGCCGCCGCCCGGGCGGGGTGGCGAGCACCGCGAGGGCGACCGCGACGAGGCCCGCGATGACGAACAGCACCCAGCCGGGCGGCTGGAGCGAGTGGTCCTGCGCCGTGCCCGAGATCGCGGCGAAGATCACCAGCAGGCTCAGGTGCAGGGTAAGCGCGACGAGCTGCGACACGCCGACGCTCGCCGCCGAGTCCGCCGCGGACAGGCCGCTGCGCCGGAGGTACCGGATGTTGAGCGCGACCCCGCCGACCGCAGCGGGGGTCACGAGCGTGACGAACGACCCGGCGACCTGGGCCAGGAAGGTCCGTGCCAGGCGCAGCCGCTCAAGCACGAAGCCGGACAGCGACAAGGCGGCGCCGAGGTAGGTGACCGCCGACAGGCCGAGCGCGACGAGGCTCCACTGCCAGTTGGCCGACCGCAGCAGGGCACCGAGATGGACCTGCGCGAGCTGGCCGGCCAGCAGGTACACAGCGGCCACGCCGGCGATCAGCGTGACCAGCGTGCGCGGCCGGATCCGCTCCAGCTGGACGGCCCGCACGTCGTCCTGCTCGACCGCGCCGACCAGCCGCTTCCGCAGCGCCGGCAGCACATCCTTGCGGTGGCGCACGGCTACCCTGGTGGTGCGGTACAGCGCGACGGGCTGCAGCAGCGGCACCACCGCGGCAAGCTCGGCCGCGGCGACCTTCCCGAGCGCGACGTCGGCCGACCGGTCAGGCCCGACGAGCAGCGCGAGCTCTGCCAGCA
>DATGVY010000716.1:0-16578 GCA_035299845.1 Streptosporangiaceae bacterium | reverse complement strand
GGGGCGGGAGCCGGAGTATCTGGAATCCGGCCTGCCCGAGGATCGCCGGGATCTGCCGGACAGCTTCCCGGTCCATGTCCCTGGCCCGGTCGCTGAGGTGCTCCCAGGCCACGAGGTCGGGGTGATGCCGGTCATCCCGGTCAGGCCCGTACGCATACCCCCGTGCCAGCCGCTCCCGGACCCAGCGCTCGTGCTCCATCTCGGCCAGAAGCTGGATCTCGTCGGCGGTGAAGGTGAAATCCGGGACCGGGCCGGATTCCGGCACGATGACGCAGTGAATCCTGGCCAGCTTGGTGCCGAGGTGCGAGGCCTGGGCGAAGTTGGAGTGCCGGAGGTGCTCGGGCAGCTCCGCCCATGGCCGCATGGACTTGTTGTCCTGCGGTGAGTCTCCCCGGTCCGTGCACGCCTGGAGGTAGCCGTGGTGAATCGCCCGGGCGAGCCGGTCGTTGAGGTCGTCCGTGATCCGGCTGGGCATGCACGCCTCCTCCATCACGTCGAACACGGTCAGGCGTCCCTCCACATCATCCAGCAAGGCTTTCTCACCGGTAAGGACCGAGTCGAAGGGAGTCGGCTCGCCCATGCAGATCACTACACGGTCGGACCGGTCGGCCACGGAGTGCGCGGCAGCCAGCCCGGCACTCAGCGCCTCGTCATTGTCGGACAGGCAGACGAACATCAGCGTGGGCGCGTTATCGGCTAGGGCAATCTGCGCCGTCCGGTCCTGGACTGCGACAACGCAATTCTGCCGGACTGCCGCAAATCGGCTGACGAAGCTGGACGCGACCCCTGGGCTGTCGTCCTGAACAAGCACCGCGACAGGCGGCCCGCCAGGAATCCGGCGCCGCGCGATCTCGCGGAGCACGGCGCGGCCCAGCCAGCCGAAGCCGACGATCACGACCCGCGCGGCGATGCCGTTCGCGTCCGCCAGCGGGTGCTGGTCCAGCAGCACCTTGGCGGCTACTTCCTCGATGGAGAAGAAGTCGAGGCGGAAGCGCGGGTCACCCTCGGCCCCGATGCGTCGGGCGCGCAGCGCTGCGCCGATCTCCGCGTCGCGGACCTGCGCGTACGTGACCAGCGACCGGCCGGGTTCCTGCGAGATCTCCAGCGCCCGCAGCGCGGTTGCCGCGTTCGTGGTGCTGCGATCCGAGCAGGCGAATACCACCTGCGCGCGGCCGAGCCCGGCCGCGCGCAGCGTGCCGGCATCCGTCGGGTCGCCGTACACGTCGAGCAGGCGGTATCGCCGGGCCTGGGCAGTCGCGGCCTCAGTGGCGCTGACCAGCACGACCGTGCGGTACTCGGCGCGCAGCTGCCGGGACAGCTCGAGTGCAGCGGGTCCGTCGCCGGTAACGATCGCGTGCCTTGATGCGCTCGCGGCCGCCCAGCTGCGCAGCTGCTCGCTCAGCAGCACGCGCAGCGCCTCGACTGCGGCCAGGATCGTCGTGCCCGGCGCGAGGAAGCGCGCGATCTGGAGCGGGAGGGAGTATGGGCCCGGACCGTTCAGCGGCGCTTGGAGCACGAACAGCTGCACGTCCGCGAAGAGGATGTCCACCCAGCTGCGGCCCAGGCCCGCCTGATGGAGCACGAACGTCCTGAGACCGATGTATCCGAGTATGAGCGAGGTAGCTGCACACCCAAGCACGATCAGCCCGCGAACTAAGGCCCCATTCACTCGCATTCCCGCCCCCTTCGGCCGGCCCGGCGATCCGCCCGGAACCGGACCGTGCCTGAGCCCGCACTATGCATGAATTGTCTCGCCATTCACGGCGAGCTTCCCAGGCGCGTGATGCGCACATGGTACGGCGCAGGCGGCTCACCTGGTTTGCCCCGAACTGGCCCGCGCGGAACATGTCGGTGTCCGTGGCGCCGGGGGAGACCGAGTTGACGGTGATCTCGCGTTCGCCGAGTTCGTAGGCGGCCACGCGGCTGAGCAGCTCAAGGGCTGCCTTGCTGGCGGCGTAGGTTGCCATGCCGGGACCGTTGAGTACCGTGTTCACGGTCGAGATGTTCACGATGCGGCCGCCATCCCTGAGCCGCTTGGCGGCCTCGCGGATCAGCACGAACGGGCTCCTGACGTTAGCGAGCATTACCGCGTCGAAGGCCTCGTCGCTGGTGTCTGCGATCATGCCGGTGCCGCCGACGGCCGCGTTGTTGATCAGGATGTCCAGCGGGCCGGCCAGCGCCTCGGCCTGTTCGTAGAGCCGGCGGGCCGCATCGGGGTCACGGAGGTCTGCCTGGACGGCGTGCGCGCGGCCGCCGGCGGCGCCGATCGCCGCCGCCACCTCCGCGGCGGCGCCCTCGTTGGCCGCGTAGCTCAGCACGACCTCGGCGCCATCGGCGGCCATGCGCTCGGCAATGGCCCGGCCGATGCCCGCGAGCCGCCGGTCACCAGGGCCGTCTTGCCATCCAGCCTTGCCACATCCCAAGCCTGCCATGGCGCGGGCGGGCAACGGAACTGCGGCCTCCCGTGGGCATCTCCGCCGCGCTTGCGTGGCTGCCGGACTGCCGCTCTCACGTTAGCTGAGACGCTGAGTCCGAATCGTTACCCGTTTACGGATATCTGTCCTTTCCGTGATGCAACGCCAGTCCTCGGTGAAGCGTCTGTGATGTTGGTAATCGCGTGCGCATTTACCGAGGAGGAGAGGGCCATGAAAGGACCACGATGGAGGCTGCGGTGTGCAGCCGTTGCCGTCGCCGGGTGCACTGTGGCGGCGACCGCGCCGTTGGGGGCAGCCGCGGCTCAATCCGCCGCGCCGCCATCGGCCACGCCGCCTGGGCCAACGGTGAAGCTGATAACCGCGCAGAACGACATCACCGTGCAGCGCTACGGCCCCCGGGTCTACCTCGACCCCGGCGTCTACGTGGTCTCCCTGGGGTCCGCGCTGCAGTTCGACGTGCGGCGGGCGAGTTACACCAAGCCGCTGACGATCACCCAGGTCATCCACCTGCCCAATGGCGGCACAGCGACGAGGCCGCTGCCGGCCAGGATCCTGCACGGGTTCTCCGGCCTGCGGAATTTCCTGCACATCAGCGTGGCAGATTCCACCGGCACGGTGGTGGCATCGCAACGGGACATGTTCTGCCCGAACGTGTTCGACCCGCAGCGGGCGACCCCGAATAGCCCTGCTACCTCGCCGTACCCGTTCGGCTGTGTCTCCGACCCCTTCCAGCTGGGCATGGTGTGGGGAATACAGAAGGGCTGGGGCGCCGATCCGGTCGAGTTCAGCGGCAATTCCTACCGGCTGAAGCTCGGCACGTACCAGGTCACCGCGCAGATCACCAACAAGTACCGGAAGTTGCTGAACATCTCCGCGGCCAACGCGACGGCGCACGTCACGGTCACCGTGGTCAAGGGAACGCAGTGCTGCAGCGCCCGGCAGTCCCGGCATCATCGGCAGGGCAGCCCGCTGCCGCGGCTGCCGCATGTCGCCACGCTCAATAACCCGCCGAGTGCCGCGCTGCCTGACCTGGTGCCGCTTCCCTCGTGGGGGATCCAGACCTTCCACCTGCGTGCGACGAAGACGCAGCGTGCGACGGACGAATTGACCTTCGGCGCCACGGTGTGGATCGGCGGCACTTCCCAGCTCGACGTGCAGGGATTCCGATCGAACGGCTCGCCGATCATGAAGGCCTACCAGTATTTCTGGCGGAACGGCCACGTCATCGGCCGGGCTCGCGCCGGGACGATGGGATTCGAGGCCGGCGGCGGCCACAATCACTGGCATTTCAAGCAGTTCGCCATGTACCAGCTGCTCAACTCCGCCAAGACGGTGGCGGTGAAGAGCCACAAGCAAGGGTTCTGCATCGCCCCGTCGGACGCGGTCAACCTGCTGCTGCCGGGAGCGGTATGGCAGCCTCCATTCACCGGGTTCTTCGGCGGCGCCTGCGGCTCGTCCACCGCCCTTTCGGTGCGGGAAGACCTCCCGGTCGGCTGGGGAGACACCTACTTCCAGTTCCTGGCCGGCCAGGCCTTCAGCATCAACAATGTGCCGAACGGCACCTACTACATCGAGGTGATCGCCAACCCGGAGAAGGTGCTGCACGAGTCGAACTACGGCAACGACATCTCGCTCCGTAAGGTGATCCTCGGCGGCACCAAGGGCCACCGCACGGTGCGGGTGCCGGCCTTCCACGGCATCGACCCGGAGCACTGAGGCAGGAGGACGGCGCCCGGGCCGGCCGATACTGACGCCGGCGCCGGGCGCCGTCCCGCTGCCCCGGCAGACTGAACGGCAGCCGAATGCGGAGAGCGAGTGGGGGCGCCGGATGAGCAGGACGGTCCTGCATGGCGGGCGGGTCTTCGACGGCACCGGCAGTCCGCCGGTCGCAGGTGACGTGGTCTTCGAGAACGGCCGGATCCTGGCCGTCGGCTCCGGCCTGGATGGCGATGAGCGGGTCGACGTATCGGGCCTGACCCTGCTGCCCGGGCTCTTCGACTGCCATGTGCACGTCATGAGCTCGGGAGTTGACCTGCTGCGCCGCCTGCAGCGGCCGTTCTCCTACCAGTTCTTTGAGGCAGCAGTGAACCTGCGGGCGACGCTCGACTGCGGGATCACCACGGTGCGCGATGCGGGCGGGGCGGACCTGGGTGTCAAGCGAGCCGTCGACGACGGGCTGATCGACGGCCCGCGGCTCCGGATAGCGATCACTGCGCTGAGCCAGACGGCGGGCCATGGCGACGGCTGGCTTCCGTCCGGGCTCTCGGTGTCCCTGCGAGTGCCCCACCCGGGCCGCCCCGGCGGGATCGTGGACGGTCCGGAAGAGATGCGCAAGCGGGTCAGGGAGATCGTCAGGGCTGGCGCGGATGTCATCAAGGTATGCACATCGGGCGGTGTGCTCTCGCCGCGCGACAATCCGCGGCACGCTCATTTCCGGCCCGACGAGCTGGCGGCCCTGCTGGCCGAGGCGTCCGCCGCCGACCTGCCGGTGATGGCGCACGCCCAGGCGACGGAGGGCATCAAGAACGCGATCCGGGCCGGCGTCCGTTCCATCGAGCACGGCATCTACCTCGACGACGAGGCGATCTCCATGATGCTGCTGGCCGGCACCTGGCTGGTGCCGACCCTCGCCGCGCCGGTCGCGGTGCTGGACGCGGCCAAGAACGGCGTCCAGTTGCCGGACGGCGTCGCTGCCAAGGCCGAGGAAGTGGTGGGGGTGCACCGCGAGTCGTTTGCCAGGGCCGTCGCGGCCGGCGTCAAGGTGGCCATGGGCACCGACAGCGGAGTCGGCCAGCATGGGCAGAATCTCCGTGAGCTCACCCTGATGGCCGAGGGCGGCATGTCACCGCGGGACGTCCTCGTCGCGGCCACCCGCTCGGCCGCCGGGCTGCTCGGCATGCAGGATGAGGCAGGTGAACTCAGCCCGGGCAAGCGCGCCGACATTGTCGCGGTCGCCGCTGACCCGTTCGACCTGGCCAGCTTGAAGGCCAACATCCGCGCTGTCTACCAGGACGGGCGCCTGGTCCGCGGATGAGCAGGCTGAACCCGCAGCTCGTGGCCGCTCGGCAGCGGGTCACCCGGGGTCGGCTCAGCTGAGCCTGGAGTCGACGATGATCGGGTGGCAGGAGCTATGGAAGAAGGTACCGGGGTAGCCGGGGCGAGCGCGGCGATGAGCATAGCGGCAGCACGCATGGATCTTCTGGGCCCGCATGCTAGCCGCGGCAGCGACGCCCGCATCGGCGTCATCTGCGCGCCATGCCCTCCAGCGGTTCCTGGCCTGCGCGCCGATGCCGGCGGTACTGTCGAGGTCGTCGAGCCGGGGCCGGTCCGGTCAACGCCGTCCAGCGAGGCAGCAGTCACCAGCCGGATGGGGCGCAGCACGGCATGCGCGGCTCGGTCCGCCCCAGCTACCCGGGAGAGGCGCCATGCGCACGCACCAGCTGGAACCCACGCCGGACACTACGGCCGACGTCTTCTCGCGCGAACTGCCACCGGTGCTCACCGTCGATCCCGGCGACACGGTCGTGGTCCGCTCCCTGGACGCGTCCGGACACCTGGCCCGCCAGCAGCGTCCCGGCGGCCGGACGCCAGTCATGTTCAGCGCCGACCGAGGGCACTGCCTGACCGGGCCGATCGAGGTACGCGGCGCGGCGCCTGGCGACGTGCTGGCAGTGCACCTGGCGGCCCTGCATCCTGGCGACTGGGGCTGGACGGTGTCGGCGGCCAGGGACACTCCGCTGACCCGGCGCCTCGGGCTGCAGCAGGCCCAGCCGTCCTGGCTGCTGTGGGACATCGATGCGGCGGCGGGCACGGCGACGAGCAACTATGACCACACCGTGGCGATCGCGCCGTTCCTCGGCGTGACCGGCGTGGCCTGGGACGAGCCCGGCGAGCACTCGACGATCCCGCCACGTGCCGTGGCCGGCGGCAACATCGACTGCAAGGAACTGGTCGCCGGCTCCACGCTGTACCTGCCGGTGAGCGTGCCAGGCGCGCTGCTCAGCCTCGGCGACGGGCATGCCGTGCAGGGCGACGGCGAGGTGGCGGGCACGGCAATCGAGTGCGGCATGATCACCGAGCTGCAGCTGGACCTGATATCCGGCGCGCCGGTACCCGGTGTGCACGCGGTAACCCCGGCCGGCCGGATCACCTTCGGCTTCAGCCCGGACCTGAACGCGGCGATGGGCGACGCGCTCGATGCCATGCTGGGCTGGCTGCAGGGGCTCTACCATCTGGACAAGGCCGCGGCCCTGGCGGTGGCCAGCCCCGTCGTGGACCTGCGGGTCACCCAGGTGGCGAACCAGTCCTGGGGCGTGCACGCCGTCCTGCCGCACGGTGCTATCCGGGCGGATTGACAGCGCGGAAGCCGGCTCATCCGCGATGATCACCTGCGGCCGCAGCGCGATGGCGCGGGCATTTGCAGATACGCTGCCGCTGCCCGCCGGAGAACTCCTGCGGACACCCAGTGCTCATTCCCGGCAGCCCGAAGAGGACGATTTATTACCCAGGTCCGTCAGGCGTCCCCTGACCCGCCCTCGCCGGGAGGCGATCAGCACGCGGTTGTGCGTAGTGCCCGGTACGCGATCACATGTGCCCTATGCGGGGCTGCCCGGTATGGAGGGACTCGAACCCACGACGCTGCCCATCGCGTGCACCAGGATGGCTGAATATGCCGTCAGCCTGTCGGCTTTCGTGCTCGCCTCGTCCTACCCGGCTACCAACTCCCGAAGGACCGTGCGCACCGGAGTCTCAGTCTGTCAGGTCAGCCTCCCAGTTGGCTCGCTGGATCCGGACATCAAGCTCTCTGTGCTCTCTGGCGATCTCATCAGCGGTCGCCCGCAACTGGCTGACCGGGACCGCCGACAGGTACCTCAGCTCGGAGCGCATCTGGCGGATACCGGACCCGGAACTGCCAGATGCCGCGTCTGCCACGGACGTGCACAGCGAATGGCGCAGACGTAGCACATCACGGCGGGCAATCGCGTCCGTGATCGTCATCTGCTCATCCAGCGCGGTAGCGGCATTGGTGCGGTTGATTCGCCGGATCAGGTCCTCCAGCTCATCAAGCACTCGCCCGGCCTCGGCCAGCAGCTCGGCGGCGTCCTCCGGCGGGGGCTCGCCCTCCTGGTAGCGGGCATTCGCCTGGGCGCGGCTCCGCAGCCGCTCGAACCGCTTGCTAGCGTCGCTCCGCAAGGCGAGCGCCTCGGCCAGCTTCATCGGTCTCATCACTCCCTCCGGCCCAAGGGCCAGTGTCCTCTCCGGACCGCCCGTTCGCACCCGGATATCCCGGCCTGCCCGAGTCCACCCGGTCCCGGGATTCGGCATCACTTTGGCCAGCTACCGATGAGTTCCAGGATCGGGTCCGGTCCGCATCGGTGGTACTGGCCACGGCAGGAGCGCAGGATCATGTTCGCTAAAATGGAGTCCCTCAGCGGGCTCGCCGTCAATGGAACACAGCTCAATAGCACAGAGCCCGACAGCACGTCGATAGCACAGTACGTCGGTAGCACCGACACGGCCCGGGCAGACCTGCGGCGGCAGCTCGTCCGATCGGCGCAGGCTGAGGATGCCGGACCGGGGCCGCGGCCGGGAAATTCGGTTGCCCTAGGCCCGGCCGTGCATGCACGATCCGCGGTGTGGCCGGCCGGTTCACCGCGTGCGGTTGCCGGCCGGCCGACGACCTGAGCAGGAGGATGCGGTGTCGCCCATCAGTTCGGGGCCGGGCAGTTCTGGGCCGGCCATTCTCGTGGAGGGCCTCACGAAGTCGTTCGGGAACGTGCACGCGCTGCGAGGTATCGACCTGTCGGTGCCGCGCGGGACGGTGCTCGGCGTGCTCGGCCCGAGCGGCGCGGGCAAGACGACCGCCGTGCGGATCCTGACGACCCTGCTGCTCCCGGACGCCGGGCGGGCAGTGGTGGAAGGCCACGACGTGGTGCGGGAGGCGGCCGCGGTCCGCCGCTCGATCGGGCTTTCTGGGCAGTCGGCGGCCATTCAGGAGGAGCTCACCGGCCGGGAGAACCTGGAGATCATCGGGCGGCTTTACCACCTGAGCTGGCCGAGCGCCCGCAGCCGTGCCGCCGAGCTGCTGGAGCAGTTCGACCTCAGCGATGCCGCCGATCGGACAGCCAAGACCTTCTCCGGCGGCATGCAGCGCCGCCTGGACCTGGCCGCGAGCCTGGTCGGGCGGCCCCAGGTCCTGTTCCTCGACGAACCGACGACCGGCCTGGACCCGCGGTCGAGACTGGGAATGTGGGACATCATCCGGTCGCTGGTCGCAGGCGGAACCACGCTGCTGCTCACGACGCAGTACCTGGATGAGGCCGACGAGCTGGCCGACGAGATCGTGGTCATCGATCACGGCCAGGTCATCGCCGCGGGCACGTCCGAGGAGCTGAAGGGCCGGGTCGGCGGGGACGTGCGGGTTACGCGGTCGGCTTCCGGTTCCAGAACGGCGTCGTCCCGGCCATCCTCATGGTCGTGCTCGCCGTCGCGTTCGGGGTAGCGATCTGCGTCATCGCCGCGTTCACCGGGCTGGCTATCGGGGATGAGGAGTCGGTGCAGGCGTTCGGGCTGATCTGGCTGTTCCCGATCACGTTCGTCAGCTCGGCGTTCGTGCCGATCCAGACGATGCCGGGCTGGCTGCAGGCATTCGCCAACAACCAGCCGGTCACCTACGTCATCGACACGATGCGCGCGCTGGCGCTGGGCGGCCCGATCGAGGCGAACCTGTGGAAGAGCATCGCGTGGCTGGCCGGGATCTTCATCGTGTTCGCGCCGCTGGCTGTCCGCGCCTACCGCCGGGCCAGCTAGGCCGGCTTAGACCGCCAGGCGGGGTGCGCGCGTAGCAGGCTGACCTGTATCGAGCGTTCAGGCGAATCGGCCGCTCTTCCGCGACGCGGCCGTGATCGATGATGATGGGCCATGAGGATGCCAGCGGGCGGCGGCTGAGCGGAACGCGGAGGCGGCGACGACGGCTTTCCCGAGGTACGCCAGCCCGGTCGACTTCGATGCCTACGGGCAGTACGGCGCCGGGCGCGGCTTCGATTCCGGGCAGGCGTTCAAGCGGCCGCGCTACCCGTTCCGCGGCCGGATCACCGCCGATGGTTCCAGCGGCTACCGGGCAGAACCTGGCCGCTACCACCTGTACATCTCGTGGGGCTGTCCCTGGGCGCAGCGGACGGCGATCGTCCGCAAGCTCATGGGGCTGGAAGAGGTCGTGTCCCTGTCCTACGTGGACGACGAGCGGGACGGCCGCGGCTGGGCATTCCGGGCCAGGCGCGGCCCGGATCCGGTCAACGGGTTCACCCTGCTGGCCGAGGCGTACGAGGCGACCGAGCCCGGCTTCGGCGGCCATGTCTCGGTGCCCGTTCTGTGGGACCGGCGGACCGCCGCCATCGTCAGCAACAATTTCCCTGACATCACCATCGACCTGGGCACCGCGTTCGGCGAATGGGGCAACCCGTCCGCTGACCTCTACCCAGCGGCCCTGCGAACCGAGATCGATGCGCTCAACGAGCGGGTGTACGAGACCGTCAACGACGGCACTTACCGGATCGCCGGCGCCACCACGAAGCAGGACTACGAGGAACTCAGGAAGCGCCTGATCGGAACGCTGGAGTACCTGGAGGAGCGGCTGTCGACGAGCCGCTACCTGTTCGGCGCGGCTGTGACCGAGTCGGACGTGCGGCTGTGGCCGACGCTGGCCAGGTTCGACCTCGGGTACAACCCGCTCGCCAAGATCAGCGAACGGCGGCTTGCCGACTTCCCGGTGCTCTGGGCCTACGCTCGCGACCTCTACCAGCTGCCCGCCTTCAGGGAGACCACGGAGTTCTCCTCGTTCGCCCGGTTCGGTGCGGGGCCCAAGCCCAGCTTCCTCAACGACGCGGACTGGCGGATCCCGGTCGTGCCTTTCCACGGCGACTGGGACGCCCCGCACGACCGGCAGCTACTCGGCTGAGCACCCGGCCGGCGCCGCGATCGCTGTACGTGGGATACGCGTCGGCGCACTGGCTGCAGGGCGGCGACATCGCGTTCGGAGTCGGGTTCGTGCTGGGCCTGGTCGTCTACGCTGGGATTCGCTGGCTGGAAACCGGGACACCACGTGACGCCACGGCCGCCGAGCCGGCCGTCAGCCGGGCAGCGACCGGTGCCGCCGACGGGTGCCGCCGTCGGGTGGACGCCGTCGGGTGGACGCCGCGGCGGTGCTGCCCGCGGTGGCGACGATGCCAGCCGGTGATCGGGGGGCGACGACACGATGATCGATCTGACAGTCCGCGGAGTCCGGCTCGGGGACGAGCCGGACGGCGCGCTGAGCGACCTGCTGGTGGACCGGGGCCGGTTCGTAGAAATCCGCCCGGGTCGGGCCCCCGATCCCGCCGCTGCCTCAGATCCTGCCGCTGCTCCGGTCAATGCTCCCGCTGGCCCCGAGGGTACCGGCGAACTGCCGCCCGCCCGCACGGTCATCGACGCCCGTGGCGCGTTCGCCTCGCCTCCGTACGTCGAGCCGCACGTGCACCTCGACGCGACCCTGACCGCTGGCGAGCCCCGGTGGAATGTCAGCGGCACGCTGTGGGAGGGGATCGCCTGCTGGGCCGAGCGTAAGGCGATGCTGAGCCGGGACGACGTGATCGACCGGGCGACCGAGGTGCTCCGCTGGCAGGCGGCGAACGGGGTGCTGCACGTCCGCAGTCACGTTGACGTGACCGATCCCGGCCTGGTGGCGCTCGATGCGCTGGCCGAGGTGGCGGACCGCGTCCGGGACGTCATCGGCCTGCAGCTTGTCGCGTTCCCGCAGGAGGGCATCTGCTCCTTCCCGGATGGCGAGCGGCTGGTCGAGGAGGCGGCGCGGCGCGGGGCCGGCGTGATCGGCGCGATCCCGCACTTCGAGGACACCAGGGAGGACGGGGTCCGGTCGCTGGAGATCGCCGTCGGCATCGCGGTCCGCCGTGGGCTGATGCTGGACGCGCACTGTGACGAGATCGACGACGAGCAGTCCCGGTTCGCCGAGGTGCTCGCCACGCTGGCGGCGCGCAGCGGACTGCGGGAGAGGGCGACGGCCAGCCACACCACCGCGATGGGTTCCTACAACGCCGCGTACGCGCTCAAGCTGGAGCGGATCCTGGCCAGGTCCGGCATCAGCCTGGTCAGCAACCCGCTGGTCAACCTGCACCTGCAGGGCCGTCTGGACGGCTACCCGAAGCGCCGCGGGCTCACCAGGGTCAAGGAGATGCTCGCGGCCGGCATCAACGTGGCGTTCGGCCACGACGACATCATGGATCCCTGGTATCCGCTCGGCACCGGGAATCCCGTGCAGGTCGCGTTCGCCGGAGCGCACGCCGCCCAGCTCATGTCGCCGGCCGAGATCGCCGAGTGTTTCCGGATGGTGACCGACCGGGCAGCCGCCGTGCTGTGCCTCGGCGACGAGTACGGAATAGCGCCCGGCCGCCCGGCCAGCTTCATCCTGCTGCCCGCCACTGGCCCCTTCGACGTGGTGCGGCGGCAGGTCCGGCCCTCGCACGTGGTGGCGCACGGGCAGGTGGTGGCCACCACGCCGGCCTCGGTGACGACGCTGCGCTGGCCTGGGCAGTCGGCCGAGGCCGTGGACTTCGTCCGCCACCGCGACGCGCGCGGCGCCACCTGGCGGGAATCTCATACCACGGTATGAGCGCGGGCGAATTCCTTACTACGGAGGATTCGGCCGGCCGTGGCGTGTCGGATCCTCCGTAGTAATAGGAACGGCACCGGTGGCCCGGCGGGCCGGCGCGCTATCGTCCTCGGCAGGACTCACGGCCCGGCCAGCGACGGCGGCTGGGCCGACGGCGGGACATCGGCCATGTCAGGCTGCGTGCGAGGAGAGCGATGAGCGAATCAGTCGGCGATGAGCAAGCCCGCATCGTCGTGGGGGTTGACGGGTCGGATGGCTCGAAGCACGCCGTGCGCTGGGCGGCCCGGCAGGCCGGGTTCACGGGCGCCGTCCTGGAAGCCGTCATCGCCTGGCAGTACCCGGCGTTCTACGGCTGGGCGCCCGCCTACCCGGACGACTACGATCTCGCCCAGATCGCGGAACAAGCCCTCAACGAGGCCCTCGATGAGGTGTTCGGACCTGATCGACCCTCCTGGCTGGGC
The DNA here is from genome assembly GCA_035299845.1 of Streptosporangiaceae bacterium. Lineage (GTDB taxonomy): Bacteria > Actinomycetota > Actinomycetes > Streptosporangiales > Streptosporangiaceae > Palsa-506. The sequence continues at coordinate 4,018 of DATGVY010000716.1, read as the reverse complement.
CCCGCGTGGTGGAGGAGCATGCTGCCCAGATCCTCGTCGAGGCATCGGCAGGCGCCGAGCTACTGGTGGTGGGCAGCCGCGGGTACGGCGGATTCGCCGATGCGCTGCTCGGCTCGGTCAGCACGTACTGCGTGCATCACGCCCACAGCCCCGTCACCGTCATCCGGCCGCCCGACCACCGCGGAAGGGCATGATCAGCCCGCCGCAACGCCACTCGGCGGCATGGTTGGAAGATTGCTGTTGCTGTTACCACACCAATCTTCCAACCATGCCGTCGAGCGACACCCCGTGATCAAGGTATGGGCGGCGGGGCTGGCCAGTTGCGCTAGCCGGGGTCAGCCTCGGGCGCCCAGCGGCTCGGCCGGCGTGTCGAGCAGGTGCTGCACAGCCGGGATCGCGGCCTCGACCGAGTCGACGATTACCGGCAGCGCCAGGTCGTTGGCGTCGACTACGAGTTCGGTGCCGAATGCGGCCACCAGTCGGCGCCAGCCGACGCCGACCAGCACTAGCCGCGCCGTGCCTCGCTCGGTCTGCGCGGCGGCCCACACCGCCGCGGCCTCGGCCAGAGTGCCGATACCGCCGGGCAGGGCCACCGCCACCCGGGTAGCCAGCATGAAGGCGAGCCGCTGGGTGTAGTCGTCGCTCCAGCGCAGCTCGGCGTTGCTCCCTTCGGGTGTCAGGTGCTCCCACGGCGTCATCGGCAGCCCCACGGTGTGTCCGCCCGCCGCCGCGGCGCCCCGGGCGACCGCGGCCATCAGCCCGCCATACCCGCCGGTGACGACGATCCAGCCCTGCGCGGCCAGCAGGCCGCCGAGCCGCCCAGCCGCGTCGTGCCGCGAGTCGCCAGCCGCCACCCGCGCTGACCCGAGGACCGCCACCTCGACCGCAGCCCTGGCAGCGGCCCCAGCCTGGGCGGCGGGCCCGTTTGCCGGGCCGATGTCCGCCGGGCCGGAGTCAGCCGGCGACGAGCTGGTAGCCACGGACGCCTTTCTTCGCTGACAGGTTGACGATGACCCCGCGCAGCACGCCCTCGCTGTACTCGCTGCCCGGGTTGAGCGCCAGGCTGCGGCCGATCCGCGCCTCGCCACGGGACTCGTGGATGTGCCCGTGCAGGCTGAGCATCGGCTGGTACCTGGCGATCGCGTCCCGCACCGCCGAGCTGCCTACTCCGGTAATGATCGGCGAGCCGCCGCTCATTTTCGGCCTGAACTCCTTGTCCAGCGCGACCGCCTGGTCGATCGGCGTGTCCTTCGGCGGGACATGCAGGTTGAAGACCGCCTTCCCCGGGTCGTCAAGCCTCGCCACCTCCCGGTCGATCACCTCGGCCAGGTCGGGCTCGTCGAGCTCGCGGGGCGAGTCCCAGGGCGTCCGGTTCGAGTAGCCGACCGAGATCATCGGGAAACCGCCAGGCAGCTCGATCACCCGCTCGTCCGGGTCGATCACCGACGCGCTGCCGCGCAGCAGGTCGTCCACGAAGAACGGGTCGTCGTTGCCGGGCGCGAAGATGCACTGGATCCCGCTGCCGGCCAGCCGGTCCTCGGCCAGGTCGATCCAGCGGCTCAAGGTTTCGCTGATCAGCTTGCGGAACAGGTCGTCGACTCCGGCCGGATCCTGCTTCAGGGCGGCGATCTCGTCCGGGGTCATCGGGTGCGGGTAGAACCCGGCGTCCGAGATGAACTTGTTCAGTCCGGCGAGGCCGTCGGCATCGACCTCCCGCTTGCGCCCGAACAGCTGTACCGAGAACAGGCCGCCCGCCTCCTCGACCACCGGGACGATCATCTTGCCGGTGATGTCACCGCCCATGATGACCGCGTCGACCCCGTAGAACTTGCCCGCGTTCAGGAACTTGCGCAGGCACCGGTCCGACCCGTGGATGTCCGTGGCGAAGAAGATCTTCGATTCCCTCAACGACGCGCTCCTGTCCCGGCGACCTCTTCGGGCAGCTCATACCAGGGGGCCCGGCGGCCGACCATCGCCCGGGCCTTCCAGCGGGCGGTCTTCCTGGCGCCGCCGAGCGCGGCGGTCACCGACTCGATGCGCTCGCCGACGACCGTCGCCGCAGCGTCGTCGAGCAGGCCGGGCGCCGCCCGGCCCACGGCGGCGAGGTTGTCGGTGAAGGTGGTGTACCAGCCCCAGTCCGCCCGGGTGACCTCGACCAGCCGGTCCAGCGAAAGCACGTCGGCCGACCCGGGGCCCGCCGGAAGGTCGGGCGCCGCCACCTCATGGGCCAGCAGCAGCCGGACCGCGTCGACAACATCCTTCTGGTTGAGCTCCACGATCTGCAGCTTGGTCAGCAGCAGGTCGGCCGGCGCCAGCGCGCGCGGATGCAGGTTCAGCCGGTGGTCCAGGTCGAGCCGGTGGGACATGGCGAACTGGCCGACGAAAACGTCGAGCTGCCGGTGGTTGGCGGTGTCGTAGAACAGCAGCCGCCGGGCGCCGTGCAGGGCGTTGAACGCCTCGTTCGGCGTATACCCGAGCGCGGTCAGCCCGTCGGACAGCGCCCGGCCGCTCTTCCGCCCGGTCACCAGGTCGATATCGGCGTAGGTCCGCTGGAGCGCGGCCGGCACCGGGCCATGCCGGTGGGCGGCCACGCCCGCCCCGCCGATCAGCCGGGCGGCCACGCCGCGGGCGGCCAGGCCGTCGACCACGCGCTCGGCCTCCTCGATGACATCGGCCAGCGGCAGGCTCGCCGCCGTCATGCCGGCTCCCCGATGGTGGCCCGGTGGATCGTGTCGTAATGCTCAAGCCGGGCGGCCTCGCCAGGGAAGTTGTAGGACCGCTTGCCGCTGAGCCTGGCCATGTGAAAGCCGACCAGGGCCGGCGGGAGGCAGGCGGTCACCGGCGAGAGCTCCTCGGCCACCCCGGCCGCGAGCGGGAGCAGCAGCTCGCCGTCGACGCCGCCCGGCGGCAGCGGCACATCGCTGACCACCACCGGCCGGGTGGCCATGAACCGCAGCTCGGAAAGGATCTCGACGCCGCGATCGTGGCCGGCCCCGGCCGGGTTGATGAGCACCACCGGGTCGCCGGCCGACGTCACGAAGTACTCCTCATGCGCCCACTCCTCGAGATTGACGGCGACGCCAAGCTGCTGCGGGCCCTCGAACAGCTTCGCCGCGCCGAACCTGGCGGTCGCCTCGTTCGGGCCCGCGCCGAGGAACGCCACCCAGGGGGCGGAAAGCAGCACCCCAGCGGCCTGCAGCGCGGCCTCTCCGGAAGCTGCCAACGTCGCCTCGGCCTGACCGGGCAGCCGGGCCAGCCCCGCCGTCAGCTCACCGGCGTCCCCGCGCAGTTCGCCGAGCGCGGCGGCGAGCCGCAGCAGAGCGGCGAGCATCGCCACGTAAGTCGATGTCCCAGGCGAGAAGCCCAGCGTGGGCACGTCGAGCGGCAGCACCTCATCGCTGGCCCTGGCCAGCTGGCCGCCGGTGGCGTTGGTCAGCGCCACCACATGGTGACCGAACCGGCGCGCCTGCACCGCGGCCTCGGTCGTCCGGCCGACCTGGCCGGAGAACGAAAGGGCGATCACCGCGCTGCCGGCCGGCAGTGCCCTGGCCCGGTATCTGGCCAGGTCCAGCGCATGCACCGGATGGGCGGTCAGCCCGCTATGGCGTTGGAACGCGAGCTCGGCGGCCAGCCCAGCGAACGCGGAGTCCCCGCACCCGGTCAGCCACAGATGCCGGATGCCGCGCGCGGCCAGCCGCTTGGCCAGCGCCGTGACCTGCCCGCCGGCATCGTCAAGCAGATCGGAGATGACGTCCGGGATCATCGCGATCTCCCGGCGCATCACCTCGATGTCGTACCGCTGATCCGCCGCGGACCGGCCCCCCGCCACTGTGGCAGGCTCACCGGCCACCGGGTCGGCCGAAGAAACCACGGCGCCGGCAGGCCCATCGGCCGCGGGGCCAGCTGCAGCAGCCTCAGCTGGGCCGGCCCCGGCCGACGCAGGGTCAGCCGGCCAGGGATCAGCCGCGACAACCTCAGTTTTAACGGGGCCAGCCGGGGCCATGTCGTCGCCAGAGGG
>DATGVY010000715.1:0-7373 GCA_035299845.1 Streptosporangiaceae bacterium | reverse complement strand
AAACCCTCGGCCCATCGAGCGGCAATCGCTCGGACTGCCGCCGGGTAGGACTCGCGCAACTCCTGAAGCTGTATGGCGAGAATCGTGCTGTCGCTCTCGCGCGGGTCGGGGTCAGGTTGAACGCCCATCCGACTACGGGGTGTCCCTCATGGGCCCCGAGGCACCGCAACCGTGAGACACACCGGTCGGTCGACCCGGGTGCTCGCCGGTGCAGCAGCAGGCGATTGTGAATCGCATGACGCCCGCCCACGTCGGCCGGCGTGGAGTGTGATCGAGGCCGGAAAGTTCAGCAGGCTCGGCGAGTAGATCGGCGTCGGTGAGCGTTGCTTTGAAGCCATGCCTACAACTCGCGCATGTCCCGGCCGCAACAATCGTCCTCCTCGGGCGGTCGACGTCAACCAAGGGCGCGATCGCGGTGGCGCGCGCTTCCCCCTCCGGCGAACGGGAGCCACCGTGGCAGCCGACCCCGAGCCCGCTTGCACGAATCGCAGAAGCTCGCAGCTGCGATCGGCGCTCTTCTGCTCGGCCACCAAAGCAGCACCAGCCAGCCGACCGGCTGATTGCTGCTTCAGGCGTGAATCAGCTGCGCTCGATCAGTCGCGATGAGAACGGAAGACCGGGTCATCCCAGACCTGCTCTGCGGGCGCGACGAGCATCTCGTGCGTGACACCGAGGCACCTGAGTTGCGCGGCAGGCAGGGCGCCGCCGCCACGCACCGTGCGGCCAGCGTTGCCTATGCAGTTACAGGGGCTGCCCTCACTGGCTGGCCCGGCGGCACGTGTGGCTACAGGCCGATCTCGGCGAGGCAGTAAGGGCAGTAGATCCACTCGCTGGCCAGCGGGGCGACCGCCCAGGCGCCGACGCCATGATCGCCAACACCGGCACAGCGCGCTCACTTGAGGTCTGCCCGGAAACGACATGATGGCTGAGACAGAGCCAGGCCTTAGAGCGCCCGGCAATAGGGATGTGTCGGGCGTGTCGTAACGAGGCACAGGCACGGAACCCGGTGATCATTGGCTTACCACAGTCGATGATCTTCGAGGTGTCCCGTGCCTGTCGTGCCATCATGCCTGCTGGAGCCGGCCTGGGTCGAGTTCTGCGCGCTGACCGGCGGTGAGCCGCCGGAGTTCCACCCCGGTCACCCGCTGGGCTGCCACCGCCGCCGGGTGCCGGGCCGGGTGGTCTTCGAGCACGTCGTGGCCGCGTTAGTGCACGGCAGCGGGTATGAGCGGATCGCCAGCCCGGGGTGCTCGGACCGCACCATCCGGCGGCGGCTGGCCGAATGGGCGGACATGGGCGCCGGCGAGGCGTTGCACGCCGCCGCGCTGCGCGCCTATGACCAGATCATCGGCCTGGAGCTGGGCGATGTCGCGGTGGACGGGTGCCAGACCAAGGCGCCCTGCGGCGGCGACCGGGCCGGGCCGTCCCCGGTGGACCGGCGCAAGGGCGGCCTGAAGCGCTCGGTCGCCAGCGACGGGCACGGCATCCCGCTGGGCATCGCCTCCGCCGGGGCGAACCGGCACGACTCCCCGCTGCTCGCCCCCACCCTGGCAGCTGCCGAACGCCAGCTGGACGGGATCCTGCCCGGGGACCGGACCTGCCACCTGGACCGCGGCTACGACAGCGCCGTCACCCGGCAGCTGCTGGACGAGCTGGGCTTCGACGGCCAGATCGCCCGCAAGGGCATCCCCGCCCCCATCCAGGCCGGCACCCGCTGGGTCGTGGAACGAACCCACTCGTGGATGAACGGCTACGGCAAGCTACGGCGCTGCACCGAGCGCGACGCCAGGATCGTGGACTTCTACCTGTACCTCGCCGCCGCGCTCGTCACCATCCGCCAGCTGATCCAGCGGGCCCGCAAGCACTACCGCTGGGACACCCGCCCGACCACCAAGCGGCTGAAGTGAACGCCTATTGCCGGGCGCTCTTAGTCGACTCCGCCCTGGCTGGCAGCCACGCCGACGCGTCGTTCTTCTCGACGCCCATCAGCTTGCCGGCCAGCGGACCCGCCAGCGCGACAACGATCAGCCAGAAAACCAGGACCAGCCACTTAGTCCGGCGCCCGCTGGGCACGCTCGCAACCGCCTTGACTCTCCCCATCGGATCCCCTAAGTCAGCGACGGCCGGCTGCCCCGGCCCGTCTTCCTGGTTATAGGACGCAGCCGCTCTTCCAGACTCATCGGACGTGGCCGCCCTTCCTGAATATCGGACGCGGCCGGCGGTATCAAGATATATCGCGTTAACACTTTCCGGATAGGGCTGCGGCCCCGGCTGTTCGCCTGCCGTTCGACCGTAAGTTGGCGGCGCCGCAACGGTCAAACGATTTGCCGGGCCAGCCCGCCGGGGCCGGCAGCTGATGCGGCCGCCGGCCAGCTGCCCCGGCTGGCCGGCTACCGTGCGGCGAACTCGGGGATAAGCAGCTCGGCGACCTGCGCGGCGTTCAGGGCAGCGCCCTTGCGCAGGTTGTCGCCGCAGATGAACATGTCGAGCGCGGCGGGATCGTCCAGGCTCCGCCGCACCCGGCCTACCCAGGTCGGGTCGGTGCCGACCACGTCGGCCGGCGTCGGGTACTCCGAGCCGGCCGGATCGTCCGTGAGGACGACGCCCGGCGTCTCGCTGAGTACCCGCTGGGCGCCCTCGCGGGTGACCTCGCGGTCGAAGACAGCGTGCACGGCCACCGAGTGAGTGGTTACCACAGGCACCCGCACGCAGGTCGATGAGACCTTGAGGTCCGGCACCCCGAGAATCTTCCGCGACTCGTTCCGGATCTTCAGTTCCTCCGATGACCAGCCCTCGTCCTTGAGCGAGCCTGCCCACGGCACCACGTTCAGCACGAGCGGCGCGGTGAACGGCCCGAAATCACCGAGCACCCCGCGCAGGTCGCCGGCCCGCTGGCCGAGGGACCGGGTTCCCGCCACCTTGCTCATCTGGTCATAGAGCGAGTCGACGCCCGCCTGGCCCGCCCCCGACGCCGCCTGATAGGAGGCGACGACCAGCTCGCGCAGGCCGAACGCCCGGTGCAGGGCGGCCATCGGCACGATCAGCGAAAGGGTCGTGCAGTTCGGCACGGCGATGATCCCCTTGGGCCTGATGGCAGCCTGGCCCGGATTGACCTCGGGCACGACGAGGGGAACGTCGGGGTCCATCCGGAATGCCCCGGACTTGTCGATAACGACGACTCCCCGCGCCGCGGCGACCGGCGCCCAGGTCGCCGATACCTCGTCGGGCACGTCGAACATGGCCAGGTCGACGCCGTCGAAGACCTCCGCGGAAAGGCCGAGAACCTCGGTTTCCCTGCCGCGGACCCGCAGCCGCCTGCCCGCAGAGCGGGGCGAGGCCACCAGCCTGATCTCTCCCCAGACATCGTCTCTGGTGGACAGGATGTCGAGCATGACGGTGCCGACGGCTCCGGTGGCGCCCACGACGGCGAGTACCGGCCGGCCGGCCGGCTGCCCGGCCCGCTGCCAGCCGCCGCCCGGCCCGCCGGTCACCGGCCGGTCCCGCCGTAGACGACGGCCGCTTCCTGGCCTGTTCCCAGGTCGAAAGCAGTATGCGCAGCGTCTACCGCCACGCCGACGTCGTTCTCGTCGACGACAACCGAGATGCGGATTTCCGATGTCGAGATCATCTCGATGTTCACTCCGGCCTCGGCCAGCGCGCCGAAGAAAGTGGCGCTGACCCCCGGATGAGAGCGCATCCCGGCGCCGACGACGGAGACCTTGCCGATCCTGTCGTCGTAGAGCAGCGACTCGAAGCCCACCTCGTCCTGCAGCTTGCGCAGCGAGGTCATGGCCGCCTGGCCGTCCTCGCGCGGCAGGGTGAACGAGATGTCGGTGCGGCCGGTCGCGGCGGCCGAGACGTTCTGCACGATCATGTCGATATTGATCGCGGCGCCGGCGATGACCCGGAAGATCCTGGCCGCCTCGCCGATCTTGTCCGGCACGCCGACCACGGTGATCTTCGCCTCGCTCCGGTCGTGCGCGATGCCGGAGATGATCGCCTGCTCCATCTCGCTGTCCTCCGTCTGCTGCCCTGGCGTGCCGGTGACCCAGGTGCCTTCCCTGTTGCTGAACGAGGACCGCACGTGGATCGGGATGTCGTACCGCCTGGCGTACTCCACGCAGCGAAGCATCAGCACTTTCGCCCCGCACGCCGCCATCTCGAGCATCTCCTCATAGCTGATCTGCGGGATGCGCCGCGCGCCAGGCACGATCCGCGGGTCGGCGGTGAAGATGCCGTCCACGTCGGTGTAGATCTCGCAGACGTCGGCCTGCAAGGCGGCCGCGAGCGCCACGGCTGTCGTGTCCGACGCGCCGCGGCCCAGCGTGGTGATGTCCTTGCTGTCCTGGGACACGCCCTGGAAACCGGCCACGATAGGGATGGCGCCGTCGTCAAGCGCGGCGGCGATGCGGCCGGGCGTCACGTCGATGATGCGGGCCTTGCCATGCGCCGAGTCGGTGATGACGCCGGCCTGCGAGCCGGTAAAGGACCGGCCCTCCAGGCCGAGGTTGGCGATGGCCATGGCCAGCAGCGCCATCGAGATCCGCTCGCCCGCCGTCAGCAGCATGTCGAGCTCACGCCCGGGCGGCAGCGGACTTACCTCAGCGGCCAGGTCGCGCAGCTCATCGGTGGTGTCGCCCATCGCGGATACCACGACCACCACGGAGTGGCCCGCCTTGCGGGTCGCCACGATGCGCTGCGCCACGCGCTTGATGCCGTCAGCGTCGGCTACCGAGGATCCACCGTACTTCTGTACGACCAGGGCCACAGTGCCGCCGCTCCTTCGGTCTGGCTGCTGGCAGGAGTCGGCTTGAGTCTATCCAGCCGACGGCGATCCGGGGCCTGCGCTCGCGCGCGGCCACGGCGGGGCTTAGCCGGCCGTGCTCTCCTCGGCCACATCCAGCCGGGCATGCGCGACGACGGCATGCAGCGCTCGCATCGCGGCTCCCCCGTGCAGGCCCCAGTGGTTCACGTACGAGTACTGCCACCACCACAGCGCCTCGGAAGACCGGCCCGCCTCGTAATGCTTAAGGCCGTGGATAAGGTCAGCCGCCACCGCGGCGAGATCGTCGGACAGCCGGAACGGAGTTGCCCTGGTGTCAGAGTAGGGATCAAAGAGTTCCGCGTACTCGTCGCAGTCGAGTAGCCGGGCAGCCAGGCCGGTGCGGAGCAGATCGAGATCAGGATCGGCGCCGACGTCAGGTTCCCAGTTGCCGGGCAGGATGACGTCCTTGCTGGCCCCGAGCTTCGCGCCGGCCAGCAGGATCTGGGCGACCTCGAGCAGCAGCAGCGGCACGGTCTCCTCGCCGCCCTCGCCCCTGGCCAGCGCCGCTACCCCGTCCAGGAAGTCCTGGGCATTCCGGGCGATCTGGTTCGCGAGCGGGCGCCAGTCCTCGCCCGGCCGCGCGGCCGTGTCCTGATCCTCACCGGCGCTCACCATGACCTGCCTCGCCCCCGCGGCAGTTCCGGGTCCGGTGCCCTAAACATCGATCAGCCTCCGTCCTTCGAATGCGCGTCCCAGGGTTACCTCGTCGGCATACTCAAGCTCGCCGCCGACCGGCAGGCCGCTGGCTGGCCTGGTCACCCTTATCCCGAGCGGCTTGACCAGCCGGGCCAGGTACGTCGCCGTAGCCTCGCCCTCGAGGTTGGGGTCGGTGGCGAGGATCAGCTCGGTGATTGTGCCGTCGGCCACCCGCGTCATCAGCTCCTTGATCCGCAGATCTTCCGGACCGACCCCGTCGATAGGGCTGATCGCGCCGCCAAGGACATGGTAGCGGCCACGGAACTCGCGGATTTTCTCAACGGCCGCGACGTCCTTCGGCTCTTCCACCACGCAGATCACCGACGGATCGCGGCGCTGGTCCCGGCAGATGCGGCACTCGTCTTCCTCGGCCACGTTGGCGCAGATGCGGCAGAACTTCACCCGCTCCATCACCTCAAGCAGCACGGCAGCGAGGCGGCGCACGTCCGCCGGGTCGGCCGTCAGCAGGTGGAACGCGATCCGCTGCGCGCCCTTCGGGCCGACGCCCGGCAGCTGGCCGAGTTCGTCGATGAGGCTCTGGACGACGCCTTCGTACACCTCAGGGCCCGCCCGCGGAACCGCCGGCCGGGCCGCCGATGCCCGGCAGGCCCGGGAAGCCAGGAAAACCCGCTTCTCCCCCCGGCGCGCCGCCGAAGCCTGCGGCGAAGGGGCCCATCTTCTCCTGCTGCAGCTCACCAGCCGCGCGGTTGGCGTCGCGAACCGCGGCGAGCACCAGGTCGGCCACTGTCTGCGCGGATTCCTCCGGGCTGGCGGGGTCAATGGCGGCAGCGTCGATGGTGAGATCCACCAGCTCTCCCTGCCCGTTGACGATGGCCTTCACCAGACCGCCGCCCGCCGAGCCTTCCACCTCCGCGTCGGCCAGTTCCTCCTGCGCGTTCAGGAGCTGCTCTTGCATCTGCTGCGCCGCAGCGAGCAGTTGCTGCATGTCCAGCTGACCGCCAGGGTCCACGTTGCTCCCATCTGCTGTCATCGCTTCGCGACGGACGTGCGCGGCGCCGCGCGGGTGGCGCGCCGCCGACTGCCTGTCGCCTCCGAGCCTAAGCCTGCCGGGACCGGCAGGCATCATCGCACCACCGATCGGCCGGGCAGGTGCCGCGGGCAGCGGGCGGCGCTAGCCGTCGAGTTCCTCGATGACCTTGCCGCCGAGCTCGCGCTGGATGAGGTCCATGCCGGTCAGCGAGTCACTGCCGTTGTCCTGCCCGGCGTCATCCGGGCCGGGGTCCTCGGGAAGGTCGTCGGCTGGCCGGGCCTTGGGACCGCGGCGCCGGGCGGGTGCCGGGCGGGCTGCCTGAGCAGGCTGGCTGGCCTGGCCCTGCTGCCCGGGCGGCGCGCCGCGGTCAGGCTGGCCGGCGCTGGCCCCGGCTCCGGCGTAGCCGCCAGGTCCGGCCGATCCGCCAGGTCCGGCCGATCCGCCAGCAATCGTCCTGATCTGGGGAGCCGAGCCGAACATGGCCTGCAGGACGCGCGACAGGTCATGATCGCAGCCGCTGCCGGTAAAGCCTTTCGCCTCGCCCTCCCTGGCGAACCGCAGGGTCAGCACGCCGTCGCTGAGCGAGTCCACGGCGGCGTTGCCCAGCAGGATCCAGGCCACCTTGCGCGCGCGCTTGACCGCTTCGAGTACCTCGGGCCAGCGGTCGCTGATCGACTGGCCAGGGCCGCCCGTGCTCGCCGCCCGGCTCGCGGGGCCGTCCGGCACCCGGTCCCGGGCCGGCGGGGGGCTCGCGGCCTGGGCGTTATCCGCCCGCGGCGTGCCCTCGGTCCGGGCTGGTCCGCTCTCATCCCGCGCGGCATGATCAGTGCGCGTCGTGCTCACGGTGCTGGCGGCCCCGCT
>DATGVY010000714.1:0-8923 GCA_035299845.1 Streptosporangiaceae bacterium | reverse complement strand
TGCCCAGCGGCCAGGTGCCCAGCGGCCAGGTGCCAAGGGCGCGGGTGCCCAGGGCCCAGGTGCCCGGCGGCCCGGCGGCCTGCGGCCGGCCGCGCAGGAGCCAGCGGCCCGGCGGCAAGGGACCCGGCAGGTCACCGGGCGGCAGCGGGGGAGCGGCAGGGGCCGGCCGCAGGCTGGCCGCCGCGGGAACCGCATCCCGTCGCCCGCGCGGTTGCGGCCCATCCTGCGCCGCGGCAGTCCTGGCCGCCGGCTGAACTTCACGTTCCTGTGCATCGTCTTCGTCCTGACTCTCTTCGCCGGACGGCTCGTGCAACTGCAGGGGCTGGACTGGTCCGCTTACCGGCAGTTGGCGGAGCACCAGCGCTTGCGCACGATCCCGATCCCGGCGGTCCGCGGCACCATCACGTCCAGCGACGACAAGGTGCTGGCCATGACCGTGCAGACCGATCTGGTGTTCGCCGACCCGGTGCTGATCCCCGCCGCGCGGCGGCCGGCGGTCGCCAGCGCGCTGGCCGGCCCGCTCCGCGTGCCGGCCGCGCGGATCCTCTGGCTGATCAACAATCCCAGCTCGCCGCAGTACGTCGTGCTGAAGGCGAGCGTCCCGGCGACGACCGGCGATCAGGTCACCAGGCTCGGCCTGCCCGGCATCGCCGGGCAGGCGAGCTACACCCGTGCCTACCCGAACGGGGAGCTTGCCGCGAACATCCTCGGCTTCACCCGCGTCACCGCGGCGGGCGACCTGCGCGGCAAGGCTGGCCTGGAGTACGCGTACAACTCGCTGCTGGCGGGCAAGGACGGCGTGGAGCGAGTCGAGACAGGCTCGCAGGGCCAGCAGATACCGCTCACTCAGGACAAGGTCCATCCCCGCGTGCCGGCCCGGAACCTGCGGCTGACGATCCAGTCCGACCTGCAGTGGGAAGCGGAGCAGGCGTGCGCGCAGCGGGTCAGGCTGACCCATGCCCGCAGCTGCTCGGTAGTGATCATGCAGCCGGGCACCGGCCGGATCCTGGCGATGGCCCAGTGGCCGACGTTCAACCCGGCCGGGCCGCTGAGCAACCTGGCGTCGACCACTGACATTCCGGTGGCGAGCGTGTTCGAGCCGGGCAGCACGGCGAAGACCATCACGGTCGCCGCTGCGCTCGAGCATGGTGGCCAGACCCCGATGAGCGTTTACCGGATCCCGGACCAGATTGTCGTCGACGGGTTTCCCTTCCACGACGCCGAGACGCATCCGACCGCCCGGTATACCGTCGCGGGGATCCTGGCGAACTCGAGCAACGTCGGGATGGTCCAGCTGGTCCAGCACGTCAGCCCGAGCATCCAGTACCAGTACTTCAGGAATTTCGGCATCGGGTCGCCCACCGGCATGAATCTGCCCGGCCAGACTTCTGGTCTGCTCGCTCCCCCGTCCAGGTGGGCAGGGGACGAGCGGTACACGCTCTCTTTCGGGCAGGGCGTCGGGGTCAATGCCGTCCAGATGGCCAGCGTGTACGCGACGATCGCCAACAAGGGAGTACGGGTCCAGCCGTCGATCGTCGCCGGCACGACGGGCGCTGGCGGGAAGTTCGTCCCATCCGCGCGGCCGCGGCGGACCCGGGTGCTGAAGGCGAAGACCGCGCATGAGCTGATGAACATCCTGCAGCAGGTTCCGATGGTCGACGTCACCGGCGGCGAGCCGTGGGGCGTCATCGCGGGATACTCAGTCGCCGCCAAGACCGGAACCGCGCAGGTCTTCGATCCGCGGAAGGGCTGCCTGTGCGCGTACGGGTCCAGCTACGTCGGCATCGCCCCGGCCACGAACCCGCAGCTGGTCGTCGCCGTTCATGTCCAGGACCCGAAGACCAGCATCTTCTTCGGCGATGCCGTGGCCGGACCGGTGTTCAACCAGGTCATGAAATTCGCCCTGCAGACCATGAAGATTGCCCCGGATGGCGGTAAGCGGCCGAAGGTACGGCTCACCGCGCCGTGAACGGGGGTAATCTCTGCGCGTGCCAGCGGCTCTGCGTCCAGCTCGTGTCCCTGCCCGCCCGCTCGCGGGACTCGCGGTGCTCCTCGGGCTGAAGACGGCGCCCGTGCCCTTTCCTGGCCCTGGCCCGGCACCGGGCCGGCCCGCCGCGGCCCGCGGGATCACGCATGATTCGCGCCGGGTGCGGCCTGGTGACGTCTATGCCGCGCTGCCCGGCAGCCGTCAGCACGGCGCGCGGTTCTGCGGGCAGGCGGCGCAGGCGGGCGCCGTCGCGATACTCACCGATCCGGCCGGCCGGGACCTCGCGGCCGGATGCGGGCTGCCTCTGTTCGTTGTCGCCGACCCGAGATCGAGGCTGGGCGAGGTCGCGGCATGGATCTACGGAAACCCGTCGGCCCGGCTGCAGCTGATCGGCGTAACCGGAACAAGCGGCAAGACCACCACTACCTTCCTGATCGAGTCAGGGCTGCGGCTGGCAGGCCACCTGACCGGCCTTGTCGGCGGCGTGCAGACCCGGGTGGCCGGCGTCACCGCCGAAAGCGAGCTCACCACCCCGGAGGCCACCGACCTGCAGGCGTTCCTCGCCGTGATGACCGAACGGGGGGTCACCGCGGCAGCGATGGAGGTGTCCAGCCACGCCCTGGCCCTGGGGCGGGTGGCAGGCACTTCCTATGAGGTGGCCGTGTTCACCAACCTGTCGCAGGATCACCTGGACTTCCATGCCAGCATGGACGACTACTTCGCCGCGAAGGCCACCCTGTTCACCCCGGCCTACGCCAGGGCTGGCGTGCTGAATATCGATGACTCCCGCGGTCGGCTGCTCGCCGCGGCGGCGGGGATTCCGGTGACCACATTCTCCGCCGCGGGGAGTCCGGCCGCGGACTGGCATGCGGCGGATGTCCGTGCGGGCGCGGACGGGAGCACTTTCCGGGTCGTCGGCCCCGGCGGCGTGGACGCCGACGCCTCGGTGGCACTGCCCGGGCCGTTTAACGTCTCCAACGCGCTGGCCGCCATCGTGGCGCTGGTGGAGGCGGGCGTCGGGCTGGCGACAGCGGTGGCCGGGGTCGCGGCCTGCCCCGGAGTGCCGGGCCGCCTGGAACGCGTGGAGGCAGGCCAGGACTTCACCGTGCTCGTGGACTACGCGCACAAGCCAGGCGCGGTGGAGGCAGTGCTGCGTGCGCTGCGTCCCGTCACGCTGGGCAGCCTCGCGATCGTGCTGGGCTGCGGCGGTGACCGAGACCGGGCAAAGCGCCCGCTGATGGGCGCGGCGGCGGCCAGTCTCGCCGAAACGGCCATCTTCACCAGCGATAACCCGCGCTCGGAGGATCCGCTCGCCATACTTGCCGAGATGCTCGGCGGCGCGCTCGCCGTGCCCGCGGCCAGCCGGGCACACGTGATCATCGAACCCGATCGCGCCGCCGCGATCAGCCTCGCGATCGAGCGGGCCGGCAAGGGAGACGTCGTGATCGTCGCGGGCAAGGGGCACGAGCGCGGGCAGTACGCGGGCGGCTCGGTGATCCCTTTCGATGACCGCGGCGTGGCCGCCGAGGCGCTGACGCGCCACCTCGCCGCCAGCGAGGTCACGGCGGCGAAGACCGGTGCCGCGCCGCGGGCGCAGCCACCCGATCCGGAGGAACAGTGATCCCGCTGTCCGTGGGGCAGATGGCCACCATCACCGGCGCGGCGCAGCACCTGGTGGCCGATCCGGCCGCGATGGTAACCGGTCCGGTGATCATCGACTCGCGGCAGGCAGTGCCCGGCAGCCTGTTCGCGGCGCTGCCCGGCGCGCGGGCCGATGGCCACGACTTCGCCGCCGCAGCGGTCGCGGCAGGCGCCGTGGCCGTGCTCGCCGCGCGCCGGCCCGGCGTTCCCGCGCTGATCGTCCCCGATGTCGCCGCCGCCCTGGCCAGGCTCGCCACGGCCGTCGTTGACCGGATACCCGCCTGCACCATCGCCGGCATCACCGGCTCCGCGGGCAAGACCACCACCAAGGACCTGGCGGCGCAGCTGATCGAGACGCTCGGGCCGACCATCTCGCCACACAATTCGTACAACAACGACATCGGGCTGCCGCTCACCGTGCTGCGCGCGACCGGGCAGACCCGCTATCTGATCACCGAGCTCTCGGCACGCGGCCCCGGCCACATCGCCAGGCTCTGCGAGGTGGCGCCGCCGCGGCTGGGCGCGGTGCTCTGCGTCGGGCACGCGCACGCTGGCGAGTTCGGCAGCATCGACGACGTGGCTCGGGCGAAGGCAGAGCTCCCGGCGGCGCTGCCGCCAGACGGCGTGGCCCTGCTGAACGCCGATGACCCGCGGGTGCTGGCGATGGCCGCGGACACAGCCGCCAGCGTGGTGACTTTCGGCCGCGCCGCCGCCGCAGCGGTCCGGGCCGACCTGGTCCTGGTTGATGCGGTCGGCCGGGCCCGGTTCACGCTGGTCACCCCGGACGGCTCCGCGCCCGTGCGGCTGCGGCTGCACGGTGAGCACAACGTCATCAACGCGCTCGCCGCCGCCGCGCTGGCCGGCCAGCTGGGCATGAGCGCCGCCGCGATCGCCGCCGGGCTGTCCGCGGCTGTGCCGCGGAGCCGGTGGCGGATGGAGTTCACCGAGCGGCCTGACGGCGTCACGGTAATCAACGACGCGTACAACGCGAACCCGGAGGCGATGCGGGCGGCACTGAGCACGCTGGCGGTGCTGGCACGCAGCCGCCGGGCCTTCGCCGTGCTCGGCCACATGACCGAGCTGGGCGGCCGGGCGCGGGAGTTCCACGAGCAGGCGGGCAGGCTGGCGGCGGAGGCCGGCCTCGCGGGGCTCATCGTCGTGGGGGACGACGCCGCACCGATCCTGTCGGGCGCCAAGGCGCACCATTCATGGCACGGTGAGCTGCTCGCGGTGCCCGACGCTGCCGCCGCGGTCGAGGCGCTCGGCCAGCGGCTTCAGCGCGGCGACGTGGTGCTGGTGAAGGCGTCCAGGGCGGCCGGGCTGGAAAGCGTGGCGCTCGGCCTGCTGACCGGGGCGAAGGAGCCGCCGCAGTGAAGACCATCATCGTCACGGCCAGCGTCTCGCTCATCCTCGCGCTCTTCTGTACCCCGCTGGCGATCAAGATCTTCACCCGGCGCGGCTACGGCCAGCTGATCAGGGAGGAGGGCCCGGCCGCGCACGCCACCAAGCGGGGCACGCCGACCATGGGCGGCACTGTCATCGTGATCGCCTCGCTGATCGGCTACTTCGTCGGGCATGAGGCGACGAATGACCCGATGTCCGCGTCCGGCCTGCTGGTCCTGATGCTGATGACCGGCCTCGGCTTCGTCGGCTTCATCGATGACTTCATCAAGATCTACAAGCAGACCAGCCTCGGACTGCGCAGCGGCGCCAAGCTGGCCGGCCAGGCGGTGGTGGGCGCGCTCTTCGCGCTGCTCGTGCTGCGGTATGCCGATGGCTACGACCTCACTCCGGCGGACGCCCACCTGTCATTCCTGCGTGACTTCGGGCCGTCCATCGGCGTGGCGCCGTTCGTCCTGTGGATCATGTTCATGATCGCCGGCACGTCGAATGCGGTGAACCTGACCGACGGCCTCGACGGGCTGGCCACCGGGGCGGCGACGCTGGTGCTGGCCGCCTACGTGCTGATCGCGAACTGGCAGCTGCGCAACGACTGCACCGTGGCCCTGGCACCGCACTGCTACGCGGTCCGCGATCCGCTCGACCTGGCGGTGGTGGCCGCCGCCGTGCTCGGTGCCTGCTTCGGCTTCCTGTGGTGGAACGCCCCCCCGGCCCGGATCTTCATGGGCGACACCGGGTCACTCGCGCTCGGCGGCGTGCTGGCGGGCCTCGCGGTGACGACCAAGACCCAGTTGCTGCTCGGGATACTCGGCGGCCTGTTCGTGGTCATCGCGCTGTCGGTCATCGTCCAGGTCGGCTCGTTCAAGATGACGGGGAGACGGGTCTTCCGGATGGCGCCGCTGCAGCACCATTTCGAGCTGATCGGCTGGGCCGAGACCACCATCGTGATCAGGTTCTGGCTGATCTGCGGCCTGTTCATCGCCCTCGGCCTCGGCATCTTCTACGTGGAATGGCTGCCCGGCTAGCCGGATCCGGCCTGGATGCGGGACACGCGCCGCGGGTGTCCGCCTATCCGGCCTTGATATGGAAAGGTCAGAACGGACGGCCAGCCAGACCAGGTGAGGTTCAGGGAGTGGATGCACGGATGATGCGCCCAGCCGATGAATTCTCCGGGCTCAGCGTGTGCGTGGCCGGGCTCGGCGTATCCGGCCCGCCCGCTGCCCGCGCGCTGGCGGCGCTCGGCGCCAGGGTCACCGCGGTCGATTCGCGCGCCGACGAGCCGCGCCGTGACCTGGCCAGGGAACTCGCTGACACGGGCGTCACCGTGCTGCTCGGGGACGGCCCGGCCGGCCCGGCCGAGGTCCTGCCGGCCGGCACCGACCTGGTCGTCACGTCGCCGGGCTGGCGCCCCGACGCGCCGCTGCTGGCCGCCGCCGCCGCCGCGGGCGTGCCGGTGATCGGCGACGTCGAGCTCGGGTGGCGGCTCCGGCCGCGGCTGCCGGACGGCTCCAGGCAGCAGTGGCTGGCCGTGACGGGCACGAACGGCAAGACCACCACGGTCCGGATGCTCGCCGCGATGCTCGCCGCGGCCGGGCATCGCAGCGTGGCCGCTGGCAACGTCGGGACGTCGGTCGTGGCTGCGGTGACCGACCCCGACCCGTACCCGGTCATCGCCGTCGAGCTATCCAGCTTCCAGCTGCACTGGAGCACGACGCTGCGCCCGTTCGCCGCGGTCGTGCTCAATGTCGCCGCCCATCATCTCGACTGGCATGGTGACATCGGCTCCTACGCGCGCGACAAGGGCAGGATTTACGCGCCCGGGGCGGTCGCCGTCTACAACGCCGACGACCCGCGCTCGGGGGAACTCGCAGCCATGGCCAGTGAGCCGGCCCGGGTCGTCGCGTTCCGGATGGGTGCCCCTGACGCCGGCGAGCTCGGCATTTCCGGCGAGCACCTGGTCGACCGCGCCTTCGGCGACGGCGTGCGCCTCGCCGCCGTCACCGGCGTGCGGCCGGCCGCGCCGCACAATGTCGCTGACGCGCTGGCCGCCGCCGCGCTGGCCCGTGCGTATGGTGCCCCGCCGGAAGCGGTCGCCGCCGGGCTCGCCGCCTTCCGGCCTGAGCCGCACCGGATCAGCCTGGTCGCCCGGGTCGGCGATGTGGACTACATCGACGACTCCAAGGCGACCAACCCGCACGCCGCCGCCGCCTCGCTGGCCGCCTACCCGTCGGTGGTGTGGGTCGCCGGCGGCCTGTTCAAGGGCGCTGAGGAGGATGTCGACGAACTGGTGTGCGCGGCCGCGCCGAGGCTGCGCGCCGTCGTGCTGCTGGGCGCCGACCGGGCCAGGATCAAGGGCGCGCTTGCGCGACACGCCCCGGATGTCCCGGTTGTTGAGGCCGCGGGCACCGACACTGGAGCAATGGATCTCGTGGTGGAGGCGGCTGCCCGGCTGGCCGGACCCGGTGACACGGTCCTGCTGGCGCCCGCGGCCCAGTCGTTCGACATGTTCCGCGACTATCCCGCGCGCGGCGACGCGTTCGCGGCGGCGGTCAGGCGGCTGGCGGAGCTGTCGTGAGCGCCGCCGCCCCGGCGGACGGCGCGGCGCAGTTCACCGGCAGCCGGCCCGCCGGCGCCGCTGCGGGCAGGCTGTCCGGCCGGCTCGGGCTGCTTGACCGCCCGCTGACGTCCTACTACCTCGTCCTCGGCATCACCATGCTGCTGCTGGCTCTTGGCCTGGTGATGGTGCTCTCCACCTCATCAGCGGCTGCCCTTGACAACGGCGGCTCCCCGTACGGCGGACTTCAGAAGCAGCTCCTTGGCGTGGCCGTCGGGCTGCCGCTGATGTGGCTGGCGGCGCGATCGTCGCCCGCCGTCTTCCGCGCCGCCGCCTATCCGATGATGGCGCTGTCGGTGCTCGGCCTGGTGCTCGCCATCACGATCGGCGTGCCCAACGCCGGCGCTGCCCGCTGGGTGCAGCTCGGCCCGTTCCAGCTACAGCCGTCCGAGTTCGCGAAGCTGGCCTTCGTGCTGTGGGGGGCGGACCTGCTGGCCCGCAAGGAGAAGCTCGGCCAGCTCACGGACTGGCGGCAGCTGCTGATCCCGCTGATGCCAGGTGCCGGGATCCTCTGCATGCTGGTGATGCTCGGTGATGACCTGGGCACGACCTTTCTGCTGCTGACGATCTTCCTTGCGCTGCTCTGGGTGATCGGCACGCCCGGCAGGCTCTTCATCGGCCTGCTCGCCCTGATGGGCTTCATCATGATCATCCTGATCATCGTTGCCCCCTACCGGCTTGAGCGCATTACCGGCTTCCTCAACCCGCAGGCGCAGCCGTCATCGGCCGGCTACCAGCCGACGGAGGGAAAGTACGCGCTCGGCTCCGGCGGCTGGTTCGGCGTCGGCCTCGGCGCCAGCAAGGAAAAATGGGGCTGGGTGCCGAACGCGCCGACGGACTTCATCTTCGCGATCATCGGGGAGGAACTCGGCCTGATCGGCACGCTCTGCGTGGCCATGCTGTACGGCGGGCTTGCCTACGCGGGACTGCGGATCGCGCGGCGCGTCCCTGGCACGTTCATGCGGCTCGCTGCGGCTGCGGCCACGGCCTGGATCGTGGTGCAGGCACTGGTCAACATCGGCGCAGTGATCGGGCTGCTGCCGATTACCGGGGTTCCGCTGCCGCTTGTCTCGGCAGGCCTGTCGTCGCTGCTCGTCACCATGGTGACGCTGGGCATGCTGATGTCCTTCGCCAAGCGAGAACCCGGTGCCAGCCAGGCCCTTGCGGCCACTGGGCCCGGGATGCCGCGGCGCGCCCTAAGCTGGCTGGGCCTGGCAGGCCGGCGCGGCTGAGCGCCCGGCAGGGTGCGACCGCCCGGCCCGCGCGATAAGGAGCGGAGG
>DATGVY010000713.1:0-9535 GCA_035299845.1 Streptosporangiaceae bacterium | reverse complement strand
CGCCGAAGCGGAACGGCTCGGCCTGGTCACCGAGACCCCGGACGATCTCGACTGGGCAGACGAGGTCCGGCTGGTGATCGAGGAGCGGGCCAGCTTCTCGCCGGACGCGCTGACCGGCATGGAGGCCAACTTCCGCTTCGCCGGCCCGGAAACCCCCGAGACGAAGATTTTCGGCCGGCTCACCGCCTGGCAGAACTGGATCTTCCAGCGGCCCAATGCCGCCGGGCCGCAGGGGGCGCTGTGCCGCTACGGCACCGGCCAGCGCGCGGACTACGACAGGAAGCGAGTCTGACGTGACTGCCACTCCTGACCAAGGCAAGATCACCGGAGCTGCCGGCGACCAGGGCGAGATCGTCGGCATCGCGCCCGCCCCCGATGGCCCGGTCAGCATCATCGACTACAACGAGCGCATCCCGAACAACGTCGGCCTCGCCACCGACCGCAAGCTGCAGCGCGCTCTGCAGGCGTGGCAGCCGAAATTCCTTGACTGGTGGGCCAGCCTGGGACCATCCGTTCCGACCAGGGATGTCTACCTGCGCACGGCCATCGCGGTGGGCCGGGACGGCTGGGCGAACTTCGCCAGGGTCCCGATGGAGCAGTACCGGTGGGGGATCTTCCTGTCCGAGCGCAACCCGGACCGCACGGTCGGCTTCGGCCGGCACCTGGGCGAGCCCGCCTGGCAGGAGGTGCCCGGCGAGTACCGGGCCGACCTGCGCCGGCTGCTTGTCGTCCAGGGCGATACCGAGCCCGCGTCGGTCGAGCAGCAGCGGCACCTGGGGATGACCGCGCCGAGCCTGTACGACATGCGCAACCTGTTCCAGGTCAATGTCGAGGAAGGCCGCCATCTGTGGGCGATGGTGTACCTGCTGCACGCCTACTTCGGCCGGGACGGCCGGGACGAGGCCGAGCAGCTGCTGCAGCGCAATTCCGGTGACGCGGACAAGCCCCGCATCCTCGGCGCGTTCAACGAGGAGACCACCGACTGGCTGTCGTTCTTCATGTTCACCTACTTCACCGACCGGGACGGCAAGTACCAGCTCGGCACGCTGAAGGAAAGCGGCTTCGACCCGCTGGCGCGGACTTGCGAGTTCATGCTCAGGGAGGAGGCGCACCACATGTTCGTCGGCACCACCGGCGTGCAGCGGACGGTCGAGCGCACCGCCGCGCTGATGGCCGCCCATGATACCGACGACCTGTGGGATTACGGCGGCATCCCGCTGCCGGTGATCCAGAAATACCTGAACTTCCAGTTCTCGGTCTCCCTTGACCTGTTCGGATCCGAGACGTCGTCCAACGTCGCCTCGTACTACACCGCCGGGCTGAAAGGCAGGTGGATGGAGACCAGGCGCAAGGACGACCACCTGCTGGCGGACGTCACCAGGGAGATCCCGGTCGTCACCGGCGGCGCGATCACGACCAGGACGGTGCCGATGCTGACCGCGCTCAACCTTGACCTGCGCAATGAGTACATGCAGGACTGCGCCCGCGGCATCCGGCGCTGGAACCGCGAGCTTGAGCAGGCCGGGCTGCCGCACCGGCTGACGCTCCCGCACGAGGGCTTCAACCGCAAGGTCGGGGCGTTCGCCGGGCACTGGGTGAGCCCGTCCGGCGAGCTGCTTGAGCAGTCCGGCTGGGAACGGCGCTCGGCCGGCTGGCTGCCGACGCCCGAGGACCGGGCCAGGGTCGCCGCCCTCATGACGCCGCACTACGAACCTGGCGAGTTCGCCAGCTGGATCGCGCCGCCGGGCGTGGGCATCAACGACCTGCCGGTCGAGTACGACTACGTCAGGTTCTGACATGTCGGCAAGCCCAGCCGAGGTATTCAACGCCGCCGGTGTCGACGCCTGCCCCGCGCCAGGGTGAGCAGGCGTGATCGATGGCAAGCTCCTTGTCGACGCGCACGTGCATGTCGCCCGGCTGCCGACCCTGTCACGGGACTGGCAGGAGTGGGTGCGCACTTTCGGCGACGGAGTCCCGATCGGCGAGCTGTTCGATGCCGACGGCACGCCGCGGCCGGCCGCGATCGACGACCACTTCGCCCGGCAGGGCGCCGACCACGTGCTGCTCTTCACCGAGTACAGCCCGAAGGTGACCGGTATGCAGCCGATCGAGGACGTGCTTGCACTCGCCACCGCCAATCCCGCCCGCTTCCGGCCGGTGGCCAACCTCAACCCGCACCTGCATTACCCGGTGGCCAGCGAACTGGCCAGGCAAGTCGGGCTCGGCTAGCTACCGCGACCTGGCCTGGCGCTAGCGCTGGTCGAGGAGGTCCTCGATCGGCTTGACCCCGGCCGTGCCCCGCCTCAGCCGCCAGAACAGGACGGCGCCGTACCAGACGACGGCCACGATGATGCCGTACAGCACGAACTTGTCCGAGGCGTGGAACGGCGCTGGCACCGACAGCACGAATATGATCAGCGCGCTGTAGAGCAGGACGAAGCCGATCACCGGCGCGGCCCACCGGCCGAGTGAGAAAGCGCCGGGCATGCTGTCCAGCGTCCGCCGCTTGTAGGCGTAACCGAGGGTGATCAGGAAGTAGATGATGTACGGGATGACCGCGGTCGCTCCCACCAGCGTGAGGAACGCGCTGGTCTGGAAATACCCGTAGATCATCGTTCCGACGTCGATGACCGCGAAGACCAGCAGCGCGATGATCGGCGTCTGGGTGCTCGGGTTCACCTTCCGCAGCGTGCCGGAGAACGGCAGCATGTTGTCGCGCGACATCGAGTAGGCCAGGCGGGCCTGCGCGCCGGCGCCGACGACCAGGATCGCGAACATCGAGAAGACCACGAAGCCGATGAAGACCTTCACCAGCCACGACGACATCCAGTAGCCCGCGATCGTCAGCAGGGGCAGCGGAGATGCCTCGACCGCTTTCAGGTCGGGGATGGCGACCGTGAACCCGATGAGGGCGATCATGCCGAGCAGCGCGGAGCCGGCCACCGCCCAGATCACCCCGCGCGGCACGCTGCGCGTCGGGTTGACGGCGTCCTCGGACATGTCGGCCGCCAGCTCGAACCCCACCAGCGTGAACGCGCCGAGCAGGCCAGCGAGCGCGAAGGCGTAGATCGTCGGGTTGTGATGCACCGACGTGGTGTTGGTGAGGATGCCAAAGCCGTAGGGGGACGGCTTGGACTTGACGCCCCAGAGTACGAAGAGCAGCACGCCGAAAACGACGGTCCCGATGATCTCGGTGAACACCGCGACGTTATTTACCCTTGCTGCCACCTGCATGCTGATGATGTTGATGACGACCGGCGCCAGCATCAGCAGGATCGCCACCGTGAGCACCAGGTGCGGGCTCGGCGTGGTGTTGTTGAACTCGCTGAGCAGCAGCGGCGCCGCGACCGTCAGCATGATGGCGCCCCCGCCGACGGTCATGTACAGCAAGCCGGCGAAGCCGACGAACCAGCCGTACGTCGGGTTCACCAGCCGCGCGCTCCACTGGTAGGCGTAACCGGCCAGCGGGATCCGGGTGCCGAGCTCGGCGACCACCAGGGCAATCATCAGGTTGCCGGCCCCGACGATCGGCCAGGTCCAGATGGACGCCGGCCCCCAGTACGAAAGCCCGAAGCCGTAGTTCAGGAAGATGCCGGTCGTGATCGAGATGATCGAGAAGGCGATCGCGAACATCGAGAAGAACTTCAGTGACCTCCTCAGCTCCGGCTTGTAGCCGGCCCGCTCGAGGATCGCCTCCTCCGAGGATACCGAAGGGCCTGCTACTGCCATGCCGGGTTTCGAGCCGATGGGTTCCCCTGCTGTGCTGGACATGCTGACCCTCCTGGAGAAGAGTGGCGCCCGGGTGTCATTTCCCGGCCAGCCGCCGGCGAACGGCGGCGAATGCGTCGTCGGTGGCGGCGAGCGCCAGGGTTATGTCGTCGTCCGTCATCGCGGCGGAGACGAACCAGTTGTGCCGCGGGTGGATGTAGGCGCCACCGCGCACCGCGTGCGCGGCGAACTCACTCACTAGTTCGTGATGGCGGTCACCAGCGAAGGTGAGGTAGGGCATCTGCACAGGGCCGGTGTAATTCACCTCGAAGTCCCAGGCCGCCGCCTGCCCGAGAATGCCGTCCCGCAGGGCGGTTCCGGCCCGCTCCATCGCGCCAACGGCCCCTTCTGAGCGCATCGCGCTGATCGTGGCCAGGCCAGCGGCCATCGCCACGGCGGCGAACCAGAACGAGCCGGTAACGAATATCTCCTGAGCGCCGCCGCGGAACCGGTCATTGCCCATGATCGCGGCCAGCGCGTGCCCATTCGCTATCGCCTTGCTCCACGCGGACAGGTCGGGCAGCACCCCGACCGGCTCCCAGCTTGAGCCGAGCGCAAGCCGGAAGCCGCAGCGCACGTCGTCGAGGATCAGCGCCGCGCCGGTAGCGTCACAGAGCTCGCGCAGCCCGCTGGCAAACGCCGGGTCCACCAGTTCCTGGTCGAAGCCGGCATCGTGCCGGAACGGGCTCACCAGGATCCCGGCCAGGTCGTCGCCGGCCGCCGCAGCGGCGGCGCGCACCGAGTCCAGGTCATTGAAGGTGTAGTAGCCCAGGTTCGCGCGGTCCTCGGCCGTGGTGCCCGGCGGCCGCGGTGTGCACCACGGCGCTGCACCGTGATAAGCACCCCTGGCGACCAGGATTCGGTTGCGGCCGGTCTGCGCCCTGGCGATCGTGCAGCAGGTGGTCGTGGCGTCGGTGCCGTTCTTGGCGAACATCGTCCAGTCGGCGTGCCGGACGGTGGCGACCAGCGCCTCGGCCAGCTCGACCATGACCGGCCCTGGGCCGTTCTGGCAGTCGGCCAGCGCGGCCTGCGCCCTGGCGGCCTCTTCCACGGCCGGGTGCTGGTGACCGAGCAGGACAGGCCCGTAGGCGCACATCAGGTCGACGTACTCATTGCCGTCGACGTCCCATACCCGTGCTCCGCGCCCGCTGCGCATGAACTGCGGGTACTCGGCCGGGAGCGGGCCCGCGTTCTGGTGGCCGTACATCCCGCCCGGAATGACGGCCAGTGCCCGCTCGCGCAGGCCGCGGTCGGCCGACCTGCCCCGCTGGTCCGCGCTGCCCCGCTGGTCCGCGCTGGACAGCCGCTCCGCCAGGTCAGCCATGCCGTTCTCCTCTGCCGTGGTCGTGTCTGCTCAGGCAGGAACCGGCCGGGAAGCCGCCAGCCTAGGTATCCGCCCGGCCGAAATGCGAGCATCGATGCGCGCCGCCGCGTCAGGATCGGCGCGGCCGAGAAAGCCCACTGCCTCAGCCAGGCTGGTGATCCCGGCATCGGAGCCGAGCCCGGTGGCGACGAGCGCGCCGCATGCGGTGCCCAGTCGCGCCGCGTCGGCCGGCTCGCAGCCGAGCAGCAGCCCGGCGATCAGTCCGGCGTCGAACCCATCGCCGCACCCTGTGGTGTCCACTACGTCGATCTGGTGAGCCGGGATGTGCAACAGCCCGCCCGCGCGGTCCGTCGTGACCAGGCACCCGTCGGCGCCGAGCGTGACAGCGACGCCGCCGGTGCCGAGCGCGAGGACATCACCGATCGCCGCCTCGATGTCCGCTCGGCCGGTGAGGCCGAGCAGCTGGCTGTCGTTCGGGCAGAACCAGTCCGCGGCGCCGATCAGGCCGGCCAGCCGCTCGAAGTCGGCCGCGCTGCCGCGCCTGAGCATGTCGATGACGACTGTCGCGCCGCCGGCCCTGGCGGCCTCGGCGACGGCTGGCAGCCCGTCCGCCGCCGACGCGATCGCGCCGAGGGCATCGGGCGCGCCGAGCAACAGCACGTCGCAGCCGCGCACAACGTCGAGGTCCAGATCGGACGGCCGCAGCGCGGTCATCGCGCCAGGGACGTGCAGTGCCGGGCGCTCTCCGTTCGGCCTGATCGGCAGCATCGTCGCCGCCGTCTGGATTCCCGGCTTGCGGACCAGGCCGGCCGTGTCGACGCCGTGGCCCGCCAGGATGGCGACGATGATGTCGGCGATCACGTCCTGGCCGAGCGCGCCGATGGCGGACACCTGCGCGCCGAGCTTCGCCAGGTCGACAGCGGGGCCCGCGGCCGTGCCCGCCGCCGTAGCCCGGATCTCCTGCAGCACGACGCTGCCCTGGCCGGGCGGGATCGACTCCACCGGCCGGCCGAGCACGTCCAGGATGAACGCGCCCAGCGTGACCACGCGGCCGATCGGGGCGGGGTCCGCCGCCGCGCTCACCCCGCGGCCCGCCGTCCGTCGGCAGGCTGGCCAGCGGGCGGCTGGCCGTAGCGGAGGCGCCGGGCCTCGGCCGCTACCTCTTCCAGCTGGGCGTCGGTCAGGATTTTCGGCTCGCCGATCGTGCGGGCGAGGCGGTAGGTGTGCGCCAGCCATTCCAGCAGCAGCGCTCGCTCGTAGGCCTCCAGGAGGGTGCTGCCGTAGCAGATCGCGCCGTGGTTCTGCAGGATCGCGGCCCGGCGCGAGCGCAGCGCGAGCACGGCCGCCTGGGCCAGGCCGTCCGAGCCGAAGCGAGTGTACGGCGCGACGCGGACCGCACCGCCCAGCGCGTGGATCGCGTAGTGGATGGCCGGCAGCTCGTCAAGCACTGCGGAAAGCGCGATCACCTCGGGCGAGTGCGTGTGCACTACGGCACCGGCGTTGGTGGCCGCGTAAATCGCGAGGTGCATGGGCGTCTCGGAGGACACCGTGGCCGGTACGGAGACAGCCGCTCCGTCCAGGCCGATCTCGCAGATCTGCTCGGGTCGCATGTCGCGGTAGGGCACCCCGGACGGCGTGATGATGACCGTGCTCTCCAGCCTGATGCTCATGTTGCCGGCGCTGCCGACGGCCAGGCCGTCGTCCAGCAGCTGGCGGCTGTAGCTGACGAGCTGCGCACGGCCCGCCTGCGCACGGCCCGCCTGCGCACGGCCCGCCTGCTCAGGGCCCGCCCGCTCAGAGCCCATTTGCTCACGGCCGACGCCGGGCCCGGCAGAATCGCTGGGATACATTAAGCGAGATGTTAGACGGACGTCCGACAAAAAAATAGGCCTGATCGCCATGAAGGAACCATGCCTAAGATCGTCGACTGGGACGCCAAGCGGGACGAGATCCTGTCCGCCACCTGGCGGGTGATAGCGCGCGACGGGCTCGCGAAGGCCACGATCAGATCCATCGCGCGCGAGGCCAGCTGCTCGCGCGGCATCCTGGCCCACTATTTCGATGACAAGGCGGACATACTCGGCTCTGCCCTGCTGATGTCCCACCGCCGTGTCATCGCGCGGATGGACGCCCTCGCGGCGCGGCGGTGCGGTCTGGACGCACTGCGGGTGGTGATGCTCGAGGCACTTCCCCTCGATGAGCAGCGGGATCTTGAGGCGCAGATCGAGATCAGCTTCTGGGGCCGGGCGCTTGGCACGCCCGGGCTGCGGGATCTGCAGCACTCGGAGTTCGACAGCCTCTGCCGCCGGCTGCGCGGTCATCTCGACGATGCAGCCAGGCTCGGCGAGCTGGCCGACGGCCTGGACCTCGACTTCGCCACGCACCAGCTCGTCGTCCTGATCGACGGGCTGAGCGCCGAGCGCGTCCTGTACCCGGGCCGGGTCGCCCCCGACCGCCAGGTCGGCATGCTCGACCATCTGCTTGACAGCTTCCGCTGCTCTCGCTAGCCGGCCTCGTGCAGGCGGCAGGGCAGCTTGTTCAGTTCCTCGGGGCCGGACGCGGTGTTCCACGAGAACGCGGAGCGGGTTCTCGGGCTGTGACCCCAACGGGCCTGGCTGCGCTTGGCTTAACGGACCCACAGCTGGTCGATGAGCACGGACCAGTAGGGGTCGAATTGGTAGTTGCCGACGCGTGCGGAAAGTGCGACGACGGCCCGCGGGTTGTACAGCGGAACCCAGGGCGCCTGATCGACAAGCTCGTGGTCGATTCGCGCCCAGGCGCTTCCGGCGGCGTTGGGATTACGGGCTTCGAGTGCGAGGGCCCGCGTTATCTGGGCGTCGATCCGCCGGTTGCAGAACTCGCTGTCGTTGATGTTGGCCGTACTATCCGGGAGGAAGGAGCGGCAGGTGAATAGCGGGTCGATGAAGTCTGATGGCGCCGGGAAATCCTGATACCAGTCGAATTCGCCGATCTGCACATGCTCGCGGGAGTCGCCCACCCGCTGGTAATAGGTGTCCGGCTTGATCACTCGCAGCGATGCTCGGTATCCGAGCTGGTCGAGAACCGAGACGAGATAGCGACCGCTCGGCATGGCCGGGGCCGCGGTGCTAGCACCGAAGCCACCGGCCACCACCGTCACCTTGGCCCCATGGGTGCCGGAGGCGCGGACGAGTTGCTCGGCTCTCGCGAGGTCGGGCGCCGTCCAGGCGCCGCTTGGGCTGGGGTTGATCGTGTACGGGCAGTAGGGGCGATAGCCGGGCATTGTTGGCGGGAGGATCTGGCAGGTGGGCTGCGCCGTCAGCGGCCCGCCGATCAGCCCGATGATCGTGTTTCTGTCGATGGCGTAGCTGAGGGCCCGCCGCGCGGCAAGACTGCTGAACGGCCGCACGCGCGTGTTCACGAATAGCGCGAAGGTGGCCGCCACCGGACCAGTGTGAAGCTGGCCTGCGTAGCGGGTCGCAAGCTCGTGGATCCGGCTGGCCGGGGGCGGTGTGAGAAGCACGTCGGCGTGGCCGTGCTCGATGGCATTGACCGCCGCCCCTGGGCGGACGCCGAGCTGCAAGACGATCCGGTTGGGGTAACCGCCGGGTTGCGCCTGGCTCGACCACTGGCGGAACAGCGGGTTCCGGACCAGGATCCAACTGCGCCGCCGGTTGAGCGATTGAGTCATGTACGGGCCAGTGGCGGGCAGCTGAACCGAGCTGATCTGGTGGTCAGGCGTCCCCGCCGGGACGGCGTCAGCGAAGGGGAGAGCGAGCTTGTAGAGGAACTCCGGGTCCGGCGCCGTGAGGTGGAATGTCACTGTGTTCGCCTGGCTGTTGGCGACAATCCCCTGGGCGAGGTCGCAGCGCTGAGGGATCCGTTCGCAACGGCGTGCGCCGACAATGCCCGAAT
Organism: Streptosporangiaceae bacterium; assembly: GCA_035299845.1. Lineage (GTDB taxonomy): Bacteria > Actinomycetota > Actinomycetes > Streptosporangiales > Streptosporangiaceae > Palsa-506. Next base: position 549 of record DATGVY010000713.1, on the reverse strand, counting down.
AGAAGAAGGCTGCGGGGCCGCTCCCGTGATTGATGCTGAAGACCCGCTCGAGCGCGCGGCGGAAGTCCTCCGGCCGCACCAGCGCCCCGCTGGAGAACCTGATGCCGGAGCGGAGCCGGAACGTGTACGTCTTGCCGCCATCGGCCGTAACGGGCAGCGCCGTGGCAAGATCGGGCACAATCGAATCACCGGCCGGGCCGCCGACGCGGCGGTAGCCGACCAATCCGTCGTTTGTCATGCTGAGCATCTGCCAGACATAGGAGTTCCACGCGACAGCCGGGTCGCCGGATATGTCATGTGGCGTGAGTTGCGCGACAAGCGTGAGCGTGCCGCCGCGGTGGCTCGCCAGCGACGGGAGCACAGTCGCCAGCACGTCGCCTCCGGCTGCTGCCAGAGCCGTAGGCTCGTTGCCCACATGAATAAGCCGCATCGAGCCGGTCCGCGGGTCGATCCTGGCGATGCTGCCGTTGAGACTGCCCGCCACCCAGATGGCGCCGTCGGCGTAGGCGACGCCGGCCGGCGAACCGCCTGTCCTGATCTTGCGCGCCC
>DATGVY010000712.1:0-14349 GCA_035299845.1 Streptosporangiaceae bacterium | reverse complement strand
CGGGCTCCGCCGGATGCCCGCGCAGGCCGGCCGCGTCAAGGACGGATACCGAAGCCCCGAGCGGCCCGGTCGCGGCGTCCGCGGCCAGCGTGGGCTCGGGCACCGGGAACGGCCCGTTCATCCGGCCATCGTCTGGCCCGGGAGCCGGCCCGGTGAACGGCCCGGCCAGCGGGTCATCGCCGGGCCCGGACCCGAGGTCACCGAACAAGCCGACCAGCGGGTCATCGGCAGGCCCGGGTCCTGGCCCCCCCTCCTGCGGATCCGGCCAGCCGGGGGGGCTTATCGCCGTGCTCCAACCGGAACCATCGTAGGGCGGCAGGCCGGGGGGCATATCGCCCGGTTGAGCTGCGGTCTCGAACAGGCTGATGATCGACTCGTAGTCCTCATCCGTCAGTGCCTGCGGCCGGACCTCAAGCTGCATCGGGAAGATATGCGCGACGATGCCGCCTGGCCGGTCCGGGTCGGAGGAGAGCTGGAAGGTGGCGGGGGCGGCCGTGCTTGCCTGGCTGCCGGCCACCAGCGCGGCGATCCCCCCCGGATCGCTGGCAATGTCGGTCAGGAAGGACAGCTGCGCTGCCGTCGGCGCTTCCCGGCTGACGAGCAGGGAAAGCGCCCAGTCCTCATCGTCTGGCTCGGCTATCCGGCGGTAGCGGACATCGGTCGGGCCGCCGTCGCTCAGCCTGCGCTGCAGGGTGACGGCCTTGGCCGCCAGCAGGTCAAGAGCCTCGTCCAGGTTGTCGCAGGTCTTCGCCCGGCCGCCGGTCACCTCAAGTTCGCTGTATCCGCAGATGATGAGGTCGTACCAGCCGGCCAGCTCGCTGGTCGCAAGCTCGGTGGCAGCGGTCGCCAGCACCCTGTTCACCAGCCGCGGCGGTCCGTCGACGGCCGTGACCCGCAGATGCTCAAGGTCGACCAGCAGGTATCCGCCGCCCTCGTCGGCGATCCCGGCCGTGAGCAGCCCGGGCAGAAGATCACCTTCGCCGCCCGTCGCCCCGCCCGCGAACGGCGGCACTCCATCAGGCAGCGCAAGGTGCCAGGCCATTCCCTGGCGCCCGCCTGGCACGGTGAACGGCGGCGGCGGCGGTTCGCTGGCCGGCGACGCCAGCAGCATCTCCATGGCGGAACTGGTGAGGTGAATGCCGGCGACCGCCGGAAGCTGCTGGCCGGACGCCGCGAGACCAGCACCGAGCTCGTCCAGGACCGTCCTGAGCGCGGTAGCGGGCTGCGGCGGCCTAGCCGCGCGAAGCCGCTGTTCGGCCTGCATGACGGGTGCGCTGGCGGGCATGGGTATCCGGCGCCCGGGCAGCCGGGCCTGCCGCTGGCGGTGCCGCATGCGCGCGATCGACACCATGACCCCGCCGGTCAGCATCCCGGCGGCGAATATCGCGATCGGCGGGAGCGTTTCCTGCTGGGTGAGCGGGGGCGGGTCGGCGGCAGCCCGGCTGGCCGGGAGATTCTGGCTGGCCGGAGCGGAGCCTCCGGACCCGGGTGACGCCGGGGATCCAGCCGGGCTTGCGGCCGGATGTGGACGGCTGAAGTGATGGTCCCTGGACGGATGAGACGGGTGATGAGCCGGCTGGTGCGGCGGGGCCTGCTGCACGTGGCTGGCGGTGGCCGGCAGCTGCAAAACCCAGCCCGGCCAGATCACGGCCGGATCCGTGAATACCTCGCCGCCGCCCATCGCGTGCCCGATATTGAGCGTCACGATCTCGTGGAAGAGATTTCCGTCGCCGAGGTAGCGCTGGGCTATCGTCCACAGGCACTCGCCAGGACGGACGACCACCGCTTGGTACGAAGCCATGCTCATCACCTGCGGGCCTGCTGGCGGACTGGCGGACTGGCCCGCGTCGCGGGCCCCGGCCTCGCTGCTGCTGGCGTTCAGCGCCTGGGCCCTGTTGCCCTGGGCGTCCCGGGTCCCGGTCACCGGCGCGGCTCCGGCGCTCCCGTCGGAGGCGGCCAGGGTGCCGGACTCCGCGGCCTGTGCCAGCGTCACCGGTCTTGCCCCGGCGGGGGTGCCAGGACCAGCGAGCTGCGACGGGGACACGGTTGCCATCACAATCGGGGTAGCCGGCGCCGCGGCGAGCAGCGCGGTCGCCGGATTGCTGAACGTGAGGGCGGCGAGCGCTACCAGATGGCCGGCTGCGTTCTGCAGGCCGCCGAGCCTGAGCCGCGGGGCCTGCCGCCCGCCGATGGCGGCGATGCTCTCGGTGACGACCGCCAGGCTGAACAGTGCCCAGGCGATCCAGCTGACGTCCCGCACGGCACCGAGGAACAATGCGCCGCTGTCCCTGTGCAGCAAGGCCGAGCTGACCTGGTGCAGGGACGGCAGGCGGTGCGGGACGGGGCTGCCGCCAAACCGGTACAGCACGGCTGGCAGGCCGATCACCAGAAGCAGCAACGTGACCATGGCGGCGAGCCCGCGGAAGGCGGCGGCCACCCGGCGGCTGTTCATGCGCCCGGTCCCGTGACGCCGGTCACCAGCGATGCGGTGGCCGCGCCGGTGGAGCTCATCGAGTCAATCCCGATGATCGACAGCACGCTGGTCGGCACCGTCACCTTGACCCGGACGAGGATAGACTCCCGTCCCTTCGCCGTGACGGTGCCCTGGATATGGGCGGCGTTCAGGTAGGCGCTTGCCGCAGCGATGGCCTGCGCCTGATCGACGACGAATGTTCCCGTCGAGTAGGCCACGGACTTGTTCACCATCCCGGCTCCCGCGCGGGCCGCCTCCTGGGCGACGGCGTCCGCGTTCTCGGCGGCTCTCAGCTTCGCGCCGCCATCGATGACGATTCCGGCCAGCGCGATCAGCGCGACGGACAGCGCAGCCAGCATCAGGGTGATCGAGCCGCGCTCCCCGCCGGGGCATCGGGCCGGCGCCGGCCCCCAGGCACGCGCGCGCGCGTGCGCACGGCAGCGTGCGCACAGCCGCCGCACCCGGCCAGGCCGACTCATCCGCGACCCCCAGTGATCAGGTTCATCCGGTGCTGCTCTGCTGCCCGATGGTGCTGGCCGGCCTGTGACAGTTCCTGTGACATGGACCATGCCGCGTCACCTGGCCCGGAAGGGATCGAGCGGCGAGGTGAAGGACGCTCTCAGCGTCCTGCTCCCCGGCATGCCGGGAACCAGCAGGTCAGACAGCGAGACCCGGCAGCTAACCCGGGCGGTGACCTGGGCGGGGAGGCCGACCGGGACCGCGAATCCCGTTGTCCCCCGGCCCGTGTTCACGGTCACCACTGGCACGCAGTCGATGCCGTCCTGGCTGAGCGCAAGCCGGGCGCTGGCGAGCGCCGCCGCCTGGGCGGCGGCCGGGGTCCGGGAAATCGATGCCTGCCGGGCGGCGTCTCGCGCGGCGGCGTCCACGGATCCCTGCGCGATCGACGTCCGCCCCGCCGCGATCACGAAGCCGAGCAGGAACAGCACCACCGGGGCAAGGACGACGAGTTCCAGCGCCGCGTTGCCGCGGTCGCGGCGCGGTCCCCCAGGTCTCATGACGTGCTCCCGGCGTGTCACGGCGTGGTGAACTGCTCGATGGGTGCCCTGGCGACCTGCTGCACCTTGATGACGATGCCGGGCACCAGCGAGGGCACCTGGCCGGTCACCCTGACCTCGACGGTGGCCGGGCCACTGCCCGGGGTGTCCGCGGCAGGCGCGAGCAGGTAGCCGGAGGCCACGGTGCGGGCGAAGGCCAGGGCCGCGCGCGGCCCGGCATCCAGCGGGGCATTCTGGACTCGCGCGGCGTCGACGCCCTGCCGGGCGGCGGCGAGTGCCGCCTGCCTGGCCAGGTACCACAGGGAGGCCTGGACGATGACCATCACGGCGACTAGGAAAACCGGCACGATGATCACGTAGCTCAGCGTCAGCGCGCCAGCGTCGCTGCCGCCCCTTTTCCTGCATCGGGTAGTGCGCATGTGATCAGGGGATCTTCGCCTCGTATTTCTGGATATCGTTCGTGAAGACGATGCCGGCGGCGATGGCCGCGACGACGAGGATGCCGGCGATCACGATCCACTCCAGCGTGATCGCGCCAGACTCGGGCCGCCCGTCCAGGGCTGAGCTGGCGCGGGCGCGGGCCCGCAGCAGCAGGTAACTGACGACGGTCCACAACGGACTCAGCATGGAGCCTCCTCGGGGTTGGCGGGCCTATCCCGCTCCTAGCGTCCGGTACATCACCGGGAAGATCATGAGCAGCAAGAAGCCGGCGCCCAGCAGGGCGATCGGGATCACCATCGTGGTGCTGCGCGATCCCGCCTTGGCGCGGTCCGCGGCGAGGGCCTGCGCGCGCATCGAGGCGGCGCGCGCCGTCAGCGTGTCGATGATCCTGGCGCCCTCCTGCCCGGCGACGCCCGCGATGTCGGCGAGGTCAGCGAGCTCGGTCACGCCGGTCTGGGCGGCCAGGGCAGCAAGGCCGACCCACGGAGCGAGGCCGGCCTTGCGGGCCTCGTCAAGCGCGGAGCCGATCCGCTGGAACGCCCAGCCGCCGCCGATCCCGGCCGCCGCCTCCAGTGCCTCTGTCGGCGCGGCGCCAGCCCCCCGCTCTAATGCGACCAGATCGAGATAGCTGGTGAGCGCATGCCGGAAGTCGGATCGTCGTTCCGCGGCGTTGACCCTCGTGACCAGGTCCGGGGCGAAGAACATTGCCGCGCCGAAGGCCAGTGACGCCGCGGCCGGCAGCGCCCAGGGCAGTCGGCCGCCAGCCAGGATCGCGAGCCCGGACAGAACGGGCACCACGGCCAGGCCGGTCGCGCCGCAGGCGATCTTGCTGGCGATCCACGATTCGCGATCCTGGCCGAGCATGGCCAGGTCCGGGCCGGGCACCGGCAGCCAGGGCGCTGCCGCGCCGAGCCGCCGGGCGGCCCGGCGGGCAGCGGGCGCACCGTCCGTGCCCGGGCCCGGGCCTACGTCGAGCCTGGCCAGCGCGGCATCCAGCCGGGCGCGCGCCGGCACGATCTCGCGGACAAGCAGGAAGACGCCGAATCCGGCCGCGATGCCGGCGGTCACGATCCACAGATTCACCGGTGCCTCCCGGTGCTCAGCGAAGCCGCCGGGACGGCGCCCGGCACGCCCGGCACGCCGGGCGGGTCGAGGAACCGGCCAGGAGCCGGGATATTGCCGAGCCGGTGCAGCCACGCCAGGCCGGCCGCGTACAAGCCAGCTACCAGCGCGAGGACAATCTCGCCAGGCACGGTCCCGAACGGCGCGGAATAGGCCCGATTCAGCACGGCGAAGACAGTGAAGCCGCCGATGAAGACCGTGATCCACCTGACCGTCGTCCGGTGCTGCGCCCGTTCGGCGTCAATTTCCCTGCGGGCGGCCACGTCCCGCCCGAGCATCTCGGCGAGGGCGCTGAGCACGGCGTGGGCGCCGCCGCCGCGGCGGCTGGTGGCGATGATGAGCGCGGCGGCGATGCGGTCCCCGGCAGGATCGTCGATATCGGCGGCGAACGCCCGCAGCGCCGTTTCAGTCCCGGTCCTGGCGGACAGCCGCCGGGCAAGTGCGCCGACTTGCCCGGCGATCGCGGGCGGGGCGGAGCGAGCGCTGGCCTCCAGGGCGTCCTCCAGGGCGCGGCTTGCGGTGAGCATGTCGGCGAGCCGGCGGGCCCACTGCTCGAGCGCCTCCAGCGTGGCGGTCCGCTGCCGCTGGTCCCGGCCGGAGGTGAGTTTCGGCAGGAAGATCACCGCCAGGGCAGCCGCGATGGCGGCTACCGGCCAACGCGTGACGAGCAGCACCGCCAGGAACCCCGCCAGGGCGAGCAGCAGCCGCCTGGCCGATGCCGCCGGGAGAAGGGCCCGCGGCCCGCGCGGGCCCGGCGTGCCTGGCGCGGGCGCCCGCCGGGTGAGCTCGCTGACCAGGAGCACGATCCCGGCCGCGATCAGGGCGCCGCCGCAGGCCGCGAGGATGATCATCGCCAGCCCTCCGCCCTGGCCATCGCGCGCTGCTGGTCGAGCAGGCCGGCCTGGAAGCCGGCTGCCTCCAGCATGGCGAGCATCCGAGGTGACGGGGTATGCGCGGGGACGGCCAGCCCGGCCGGGCCCTTCGGCAGGAAGAGCCTGTTGACGGCGGGGCGGTCGGTGTCCCCCGGCGGCATGACCTCGAGGATCTCGGACACGTAGCGCACCGTGCGGCGGCCGTCGTACCGCTTGCGGACGTGCACGATCAGGTCGACCGCCATCCCGACGAGCACGTGAATGGCCCGCTCGGCCAGCGCCAGGCCGCCACGCAGGCCGAGGATCAGGATGCGGTCGAACGCCTCGCTGGGCGAATTCGCGTGCAGGGTGCACATCGAGCCGTCCTGGCCTGAGTTCATCGCCTCCAGCATCGGCATGATCTCGGATCGCCGGACTTCGCCGACCAGTATCCGCTGCGGATTGTGCCGGAGCGCATGGGCGACCAGGTCATGCAGCGTGATGCTGCCGACACCTTCAGAATTTGCCTCCCTGGCCTCGAACGCGATCACGTCCGGGTGGCCGGGCAGGTCGTGCAGGAACAGCTCGTACTCGGATTCCAGGGTGGCCACCCGCTCGCCGGGCGGGATCTCTGCGGCCAGCGCGCGCAGCAGCGTGGTCTTCCCGGCGTTCACCCCGCCGGTGATGACGATGTTGCACCGGCTGCGCACCGCCGCGGACAGGAACGCGGCGAGCGGCGGATCGAGGGTGCCGAGCTGGACAAGTTTCCCCAGGGTGACGTCGAGCTGCCCGTGCCGGCGCAGCGACACGCACGGCCGCGGCGTGACCGACATGGTGGCAGTCATCCTGGCGCCGCCGGTGAGCGCGACGTTCACCAGCGGCGCGCCGGCCGAGAAGTCCCGCGCGGTCTGCCCGCCGCGGGCGGCCCAGGTGCGGATCATCTCGATCAGCGCCTCGTCGCTGGCGGCGACGGGCGGCGCCATCACCCGCTCCCCGGTCGCGTACGTCACCCAGACCTGGTCACAGCCGTTGACGTCGATGTTCTCCACGGCCGGGTCCCGCAGGTAGCTGGCGAGCGGCCCGAGGCCGTACCGCTGGTCGTAGACAGCCTGCGCGAGCGCCTCCCGGTCGGCCGGCGAGGGCACCGGGGCGCCGGTCCTGACCCGCCGTTCCGCCCAGGTCCTTGCCGCGTCGCGGATCAGCGGCAGGACGGCCTCGGGCGGCGCGCCGTCCTCGAGCCGGCTGGAGACCATCGCGTGGATCTCGGCGACCCCCTGCTGCAGGCGCGGGTCCGCCAGGCCGGCGCCCGGCGCGGCGCCGGGTATGGCCGGCACCTGCCGCAGGCCATCCGCCTGCTGAGCAGCAGCGGGCCAGCGCAGTTCGGTCATGGCCCCGGTCCAGGGCCGCGCACCGTGCCGCGCGAGGCAAGGGCCGGGTCCGGCGCCGCGGCCGCGGCGCCGTCCCGCAGGGTCCGGCCCGCCCCCGCGGCCGCCCGCAGCAGCGGCCTGGCCGGCAGGCTGCGCCGGCTCCCCGCGCCGTCCGAGAGCACCCCGGCGGCCTTGCGATCGTCCGGCAGCGTGCCGGCGACGGGCACGCCGAGGGTCTTGGAAATATCCCGGGCAGCGTGCGTCCCCTCCCCGACCAGCAGCAGCGAGACGCGCTGCAGCCCGTTGAGCAGCTGGCCGAGCATCTCGATCCGCGGTCGCGCCCTGGCCACCTGGCGCAGCGACGGGCGCAGTACGAGCAGGACGGCACTGGCGGCGCTCAGCACTGCCAGCGGGCCCTCGCCGGCATCGAGACGGCCGCAGTCGGCGATCACGTCTACCGGAAGCGAGGAGAACGCGGCAGCAAGCGCAGGCCAGACGGGGGCCAGCCCGGCCGCTTGCCGGGGGTCCGAGAGACCGGCCAGCAGCAGCCGCTGCCGGGCGTCGTCAAGCTCGATCAGCTGCGGCCACAGCGCGCGGGAGGCGGCGTCAGGCCCGCGGCCCGCATCGAACGCCAGGCTGAGCAGGCCGCGGCCGGCCGGCAGGTGGCCGGCGAACAGCCCCGCCAGGATGTCGCCGCCGCTGGGGTCGCACTCGGCCAGGATGACCTGGGACGGCCAGCCCAGCGCCAGGGCGAGCGCGGAGGTCGTCACCCCGGGTGATCCGCCGGCCGAGACGAACGCGTACAGGGGCATCAGGGACTCCGCTTGGTCACGATGAGGGCGATCTGGCCGGTAGCCGCCTGCTGCGCGACCGCGGTCCCGGCGCTGGCCGGCACCAGCAGGTCAACGACATCCAGCCCGTCCTGGTCGGGAACATTGCTGACCTGCTGAACCAGGCCGGCCACCGGGTGGGTGAGCACGGGGGCCGCGCCGGCGCCGCTTCCGCCGCCGGCACCTGGCGTGGCGACCACCAGCACGTGATCGCCGGGGAACAGACCGCTGGCAGGCAGTTCGGACGGCTTGATCGGAACGGGCACGAGCACCTGGCCGAGGGCCGGCGGCTGCAATGTCGTCAGCTCAGACGCAGCCAGCAGCGTTCCCGGCCGCAGCGAGGTCGCCGCGATCTCACCGATCACCTGCTGCAGCTGGCTGCCGGGAATGACCTCGATGCCGGGACCGGCGGCGACTGTCGTAGTCCCGACGTCGGCAGCGGTGATCGCCGTGCCGGCCGGCACCGCCGCGGTCACGAGCACCACCGGGACCTGATGGTTAGCTCGCTGGTAGAGTCCCGCGCTCACCAGGATCCCGGCGCCAACCAGGGCTACCGACAGCGCGATCATCGCCGGCCGGCGGCGGCGCGGCAGGCCCCGGAGCCGGCCGAGCTGCGGTGCCACGGCACTGCCGTTGGGCTGCAGGTCGGATTCCGGATAATAGGCGGTGCCGAAGCCCGGCACCGGCTGGCCAGTAGTCACCGGCCGCCTCCCGTCACCAGGGCCTGCCCCTCGGCGACCCGGACGGGGAATGTAGTGGTCTCCTGCAGCGGCGGGTTCACCGCGCCGCCTGCGCCGCCGGACCCGGTCCATGTCGCGGTCCAGGTGACTGTCACCGATACCTGGTACGCATGCCCCGGCTGCGGCGCGGACGATTGCGGATAGACGTAGGAGCAGTCCGTGTGCTGTGCGCTCGCAGGACGCCGGGGATCATATGCCGTGCCAGGGCCGGCACACGACCGGCCGGGCAGACCGCCGCCGGGCGAGATGGTCATCTTGCCCGGCACCGCAGTGACCTTGGCCCACACGGGGCCGACGGCGACCTCCGCGCTGACCGGGTGCCACTGGCGGGCGGGCAGCCATACCCATTCGGGCAGCCCGACCAGCCCGGCGTGCCCGCGCGGCGGCGCCGTGGCAGGCGCGGGGACCGGCACGGACAGCTTCGCCAGCGCCCATTGCAGCAGCTGCTGGGGGGTAAGGCCGGGATTGGCGGTGGTCGCCCCCGTGGGCACGAGAACCAGCCCGGTCTGCTCGGTGACCTGGCAGACGATCCACATCCATTTCTCGCCCTTGGGCGCCGGATAGGGGTCGGGATACCCAGGCGGGAGCGGGAAGAGCTTGCAGATGTCGGTTCCGCCGCCGCCGCCTCCGCCTCCGCCACCTGGCCCGCCGCCGCCGTTGCCGCAGATGACCTCCCAGCCGGTCGGGGTCCGGACCACGCGGCAGCCTGGCGGCGGGCCGCCGCCTGCTGCCGCCGTTGCGGGCACTGCCTGCAGGACGGTCATGGTCGTGATCGCCACGGCCAGCATCAGGTTCTTCAGGGTTCGCATTGCGCCACCACCGGGACGATGTTGCTGACGAGCCACCTGCGGCCTTGCAGGACGAGGCTGGCGTAATAGTTGGCCCGCGGGCTGCCGAAACTGTGCGGGAAGACTCGCCCAGTGCGCGCATCCTTGAGGCCGGCATGGCTCAGGTCGACGCAGTCGTGCACGGTCGCCCGGCCGGCCCATACCTTGACGCTCACTATGTGCAGGACCGGGCTCCCGTCAGCCACGGCGTGCCTGGCCCAGTCCTGCCGGAGCGCCGCGATCAGCCCGGGCAGGGCCGTGGCCGGGGCGTAGCGGGCGAGGATCCGGCGGGCCTGCCCGGCGTTACCGGCGTTCAGCGCCTCGTCGCCGGCCCGCCAGTAGCCGACGTAGGCGGCCAGGACCTCCTCGCGCTGGCCTGGCTGGTCAGCCAGCCGGGCTGGCGGCCCGGGGGGCGCCTTGCGCGGCAGCACGACCGTTGCCTGGCCCGCGCAGCCCGCCAGCGCCACCGCGATCGCCACCACGGCGGCCGAGGCCGCGGCGAGCGCCGCCGTGCCGCCCGGCCTGGCCGGAGCCTGCTGGGTGCCCGGGCCCCGGCTGGCTGGCCCCGCGCCGGGCCGGCGTAAGAGGCCTGTGCCCCGGCTGCCTAACCGCCAGCCTGCACGGAAAAAGGTAGATATCAACCGTGATACTCCCGCTCCTGGCCATTCGCGGCCTATAACCGCCGTGACAGCATGCCGCAGACCGGGCACCGAGCACAAGAGCCACGATTGCGAATAGTAACTTGATCATTACAGCAATCCGGGCGCGAGAGGCGCCGGCAGCGGCCGCCGGCGCCGCCGCGCCCGGCGCTACGTCCGTTACCGGCCCTTTGCCCCGCCATTGCAGGGCCTTGTACTCACGATTACTCGCGCGCGGGGCCGAAGTAAACCGATTTCCCAGTCGCCACCGGGCGTTGCGGCGGCTAGCCTCCTCACAGGACCGCACCGCCAGTGCCGGGCTCGTGCCCGCTGGTGCGGCAGGGCGGAGGCACAGCGTGGCATCTCCCGGGGTGTACGCCGACCTGCATGCGCAGCGGTCATGCTGGCATCCGGTGGCGCACGGCCATGAGCTCGGCGACACTCCTTCGCACGCGGACCTGCTGGGAGAGCCCCTGGTGCTGTGGCGCGGCCCCGACCGCGAGCCGCACGCCATGTCCGACCTGTGCGTGCACCGGGGCACCGCCCTGTCCCTCGGCTGGGTCAGCGGCAACCAGATCGTGTGTCCCTACCACGGCTGGCGGTACGCTGCCGACGGCCGCTGCGTGGCGATCCCGCAGCTGGATGATCCCGCCCGGGTACCCGCCAGAGCGCGGGTTCCCGCCTTCAGGATCCAGGAGCGCTACGGCCTCATCTGGGTAGCGCTGGAGGAGCCCCGCTGGCCGCTGCCGGAAGTGCCCGAGCTGGAAGACCATGCCTGGGCGGTCGTATCGGCCGGGCCGTACTCATGGCGCTGCGACGCTGCCCGCCAGGTCGAGAACTTTACCGACTTCGGTCATTTCCCGTGGGTCCATCCCGGCCTGCTCGGCGATCCGGCCCGGCCCGTCGTGCCCCGGCACGAGGTGCGCGCGGAGGGACACGTCCTGCACTACTCGATCGTCCGGCCGGAGGCTCCGAACACCGACGACTTCCCGGTGTTCGGCAACGACCAGGCATCGCCGCCAGAGCGCCGCAGCCGGTACGAGCTGCACCTGCCCTACACCATCGCGCTGCGGCTGGACTGGGGCGGCCAGCGCGGCATGGTCTACCTGTTCGCCGCCCAGCCGGTGGCAGCCGACCGCTGCACCGGCTACGTGGTTATCGGGCGGAATTACAACTTCGGCCAGTCGGCTGAGGTCATCCAGGAATTCGAGAATACGATCTTCGGCCAGGATCGCGTGATCGTGGAATCGCAGCGGCCCGAACGCGTCCCATTTGACCTGGCCGCGGAACTTCACCTGAAGTTCGACGCCGTCGCGGTCGCCTACCGTAAGGCGATGCGGGCCCACGGCCTGGCTGCCAGCATGCCGGGTCCGCGTCCGCCGGGAACTGCCGGAGCGAACCTGCCCGGTTAGGGCGGCCGGACTGCCGGAGCGAAAAAGGATGGTGAAGAAGGCCAAGGATAAGGATCCGAAGCTCGGCAGATCGAGCTCACCGCCTGGATCTGCTCAGTATCCGGGCGCCCCTTCGGATGCGCTGTCCCTCGGATGCGCTCGCCGAACCTGCCCGGGCCAGCCGCCGTACGCTGAGGCAGCCGGTTGACTGAAGCAGCAAGCCGCCCGGCTAAGGCCGCCGGCTGCGCCCGGCAGCCGGGGCCGCGCAAACGCGGGAGGCATCGTGCTGTACATCCTCGCCCTGTCGCGTTCTGCGCTGGTCGTGCGGCACTGGTTCGAGATCGACCTGGATGACGCCTCGATGGAGCACGGAGCCCGCATCGAGCTGCGCGAACTGGCATCCGGCGGGCATCGCGGCAGCGAGTCGGCGGCCCAGCTCATCGCGGCCGACCGGCCGCTGTGGCGGGCGGATCTCTTTGACCGCATGCAGGACGAGCCAGGCACCTTCGGCGCGGCGCACTACCACCCGGACTTCGCCGGTAACGAGCCTTCCGTCCGGGTCTGGGATACGGAACTCACGGCAGACCCGTGGCGCTGGCTCGGCGAGCAGATCGCCAGCGCGGGCGCAGCGGCGAACGGGCAGCCGTGGCCGGTCGATCCCAACGACGCCGGCGAGTTGCCCGGCCTGGCCGGCGAGGTAGTGTCGCTGGCCCGCCGGTTCGCCCCGGACCGCTGCGGCTCGCCGGCTGAGTGCTACCGGCTGACGAAGGACGCCCGGCAGGCGGTGCGGCTGATGGCCGGCTACCTGCGCCGGCCCGATCTGCTCGATGCCAGCTGGGTGGCACCCTGGCTGGCGCCCGGCTAGGCCCTCGCGCGGCCGGGCGGAGTCCCCGCCCGTGCCGGCCGCGCCGGATCTGCCCGCGCTGGCCGCGCCGGATATGCCCAGGCTGGCCGGATGGGCCAGCGCTGGCCGGGCCGGATCTGCCCGCGCTGGCCGCGCCGGATATGCCCAGGCTGGCCGGATGGGCCAGCGCGGGCCGGGCCGGACCACCCGCGACCTAGCGGCGCCCGGCCCGCCGGCATGCGAACCTGGTAGGCGAGCTCGATGCTGCGCGTTTGACCTTGTCCCTGGGGGAAGCTGCAGCCTGGAACTTGCCGGGCTGCCCGCCCGGACGAGGAAGGCGACTATGGGGTTGCTGACGATCGGCTCATTCGCGAGAGCATCGCGGCTGTCGCCGAAGGCGCTGCGGCTCTACGACGAGCTCGGCCTGCTCCGGCCGGTTCGCGTCGATCCGCAGTCCGGCTACCGGCTCTATGATCCCGGGCAGCTGGAGCAGGCCCGGCTGGTGGCGTGGCTCCGGCGGATCGGCATGCCGCTGTCCCGGATCCGCGTGGTATGCGGCCTGCCGGCCGGCGCGGCAGCAGTCAATGTTGCCGAGTACTGGTCCCACGTCGAGTCCGATATTGCCGCGCGGCGGGGCCTCGCCGTCTTTCTGATTGACTACCTATCCGGGAAGGACACCGCCATGCACGATGCGCGCAAGACCCTGGGAATCCGCTATGCCATGCGTTCCGACATCGGCCAGCTCCGGGAGAGCAACGAGGACGCGGCCTATGCGGGCGCGCGCCTGCTCGCCGTCGCGGACGGCCTGGGCGGTCATGCCGGCGGTGAGATCGCGAGTGCGGCCGCTATCGACGCCCTCCGGCCGCTCGATGCCGAGCTGCCGGCCGGCGACCTGCTCAATGCCCTGGAGCACGCGGTTCACCAGGCCAATGACGCCATGCGGCACATCGCCGAGTCCGATCCTTCGCTCCGCGGGCTCGGCACCACCCTCACCGCGATGCTCTGGTCAGGCTCCCAGCTGGCGCTCGTGCATATCGGCGACTCCCGGGCATACCTGCTGCGCGACGGAGATCTTTTCCAGATCACCCACGACCACACCCTGGTGCAGACGCTGGTCGACGAGGGCCGCCTGAGCCCGGAAGAGGCTGCCTCCCATCCGCAGCGGTCACTCCTGCTGCGGGCGATCGACGGCAGGCAGTCCGAGCCTGACCTGCAGCTGCAGGACGCCCAGGCAGGCGATCGCTACCTGCTGTGCTCCGACGGCCTGTACACCGTGGTGAGCGCGGAGAAGCTGCGGGAGGTCATGACCACGCTCGCCGACCCCGAGGACGCGGTCAGGAAGCTGGTCGACCTGGCGAACCAGGGTGGCGGCCCGGACAACATCACCTGCGTGGTCGCCGACGTCGTAGAGCTTTAACCGCTCGCTGCGTCCAGGTAGCATAGTGACCATGCAGTCAGTTGTCGTGCGCTGGTGGCCGCCGCAGTAAGGCGGCCAGTTGTTCCTGCGCGCGCGGGCCGCCCGATGGGCGGTCCGCAGCTGTTTCAGCGGACGTGACCGGCCCGCGGGCGATCTCCCGGCCCTACCGAGGGAAGGTCACGAAAATGTCTACGCCCGGCACCATCACCGCAAGCCACCCGCCTGGCACGAGAGCCCCGGGCCGCCCGCCCGGCAGGAGCCAGGCGAGTCCCCCGCTCAGCACGAGTACCACAAGCCGCCCGCCCGGCAGGAGCCCGGCGAGTCCCCCGCTCAGCACGAGAGCCCCGGGCCGCCCGCCCGGCAGGAGCCCGGCGAGTCCCCCGCTCAGCACG
>DATGVY010000711.1:0-8683 GCA_035299845.1 Streptosporangiaceae bacterium | reverse complement strand
CGCTACCTTCGCACCTCCGGACAGCGAGTGTGGTGCCGCTCGGGAGAGGGCGCTTTCTCGATCCGCGGAGAGCACGCGATAATGTGCTACAAATCGTAACGGCCGGGCACTCGGCAAGGAAGAGCCCGCCAGCTCCTCGCCCTCGTGGCAGAGGCTGAACGAACTCTCCCAGGACCAATCGCCGCAGGCCCGGCGTAGCCTACATGAGCCCTCGTGACCACTCCGCCGACTGTCGCTGGCGATATCAGCCGCCTGGTTACCGAAGCCGGCGCGTGCTCTTCGCACCGATCGACCCAGGCTTCCGCTTTGCCGCTTGTGGTTCATGGCGCCTTGGATCACGGTGGCGGTGACAAGGTTCGCGGGTCGCGGCGAAGCGGATGATCGGCGGGAACCTCGACCAGAACGATCCGGACGCCGTCCGGGTCCTTGATCCACATCTCGATCAGTCCCCAGGGCTCGGTGGCGGGACCCCGCAGAACGCGAACGCCGGCCGCGGCCAGCCGCTCATGCTCAGCGTGAACGTCCCGCACCTGGAGCCAGATCATCACCGACTGTCCCGGCGGGCCGGCCGAGCGCCCGGACACTTCCAGCAATCCCGGGCCGAGAAAGAACACCACCCCGGGATCAGCCGGAGAGCCGAACTCGCGGTAGACCGCCAAGCCCAGCACGTCGCGGTAGAAATGGCGGCTTCGATCGGGGTCGGCTGGGCGCAGCAGAATCCGGCTGCTCAATACGTCCACGCCACGATCCTGGCAGCCAGCGGTGGCCGGTGACGGTAACGCCGCCGCCGAAGCCATGGGCCGATCCCGCCCTCTGCCATGGGCCATTGCTTTCGGCAATGCCTGGCAAACGCACTCTGCCGCGGTCACGGCGGCCCCTGGCCGGCCGTTGAGGTTCAGGCCCACGTGGCGGTTCTGCGGCGTACGCTGCGATGATTACCGGACGCCGGGAGCTGGGCGGGCAACATGGCGGCATTGGGGGTGTCCGGCCGGCTGCGGTTCTCGGCCGCGGTCCGGTCCGGCGGGCGTCTGCCGGGGGCGGCGCCGTGGTGAGCGGGGCGGGCGGTTCGGTGACCCGGGGGATGCGGCGGATGCTGTGGGTCGCCGCCGGGCTGGTGCTGGTGCAGGGCAGCATCCTGCTGGCGGCGCGCAACGACACGTCCCGCTATTTCAGCTGGACGATCGCGGTGCCGGTGACGGCGGCGTTCCTGGGGGCCGGCTACTTGTCCGCGGCGGTGCTCGAAGCCGCGGCGGCTCGCCAGGGCAGCTGGCAGCGGGCCAGGATCGCGGTGCCGGGCGTGCTGGCCTTCACCACGCTGACGCTCGCGGTGACCCTGGTGCACCTGGACAAGTTCCACCTCGGCGCCGCCTCGGCGCTGACCCGGGCCGTCACCTGGGGCTGGCTGGCGATCTACGCCGGTGTCCCGCCGGTGCTGGCGTTCTTGTGGTGGCGCCAGGCGCGGGCCGTGCCCGCCATGGCGCCGGCGGGCCCTGATCTGCCGCCGCTGGTCCGGGCGGCCCTGGGGCTGCAAGGCGCGGTGATGCTGGCCCTGGGCGCCGTGCTGCTTGTCGGGCCGGCCCAGGCGGCGAGGTGGTGGCCGTGGCCGCTGACCGCCCTGACCGGCCGGGCGGTCGGCGCCTGGCTGGCCGGGCTCGGGATCATCGCTGCCCAGTCCTGGCAGGCCGGCCGCCGCGAGGTCGTCGCGGTCGTCTTCCCGGCTACCACGACGTTCGCGGCGTTGCAGCTGGCCGTGCTGGCCGGCTACGCGGGCTCGATGCACTGGAACCAGGCGCCGGCCTGGTGCTACCTGCTGTTCCTGGCCAGCCTGCTCGCTACCGGCGTAGCCGGCCTGACCGGGCGCGGCCCGAGGCGGCTAACTGCGCTGCCGCTGCGCGGTCAGCGCCGTCGCGGCCCAGCACGCTCGGGCGGGCCCAGTTCATAGAACCAGACGCCTAGCCGCGATGACGATGGTTCGCCAGCTGGTCAGGCGGAGCCTCGGTGGGAGCATGCGCGGAGACCCGCGCCAGCCGTTTCATTTTGCCCTGGTCCTGACTTTCCAGAACGGGCCGCCCGCGGGCCGGCGTCAGTGTCCGGGGATGACCGGGAACTCGCCGGTGGACCAGCTGGCCGTGGCCTTCGGGTGGTCAGAGGGCCAGTCGACCTTCAGGTACCTCCGGCCGCGGCCGAGCGATCCCAGGCGTGCCTTTAGATGCTGGCGTCAGCGATGCGGCGGGTGCGGCTGATCGTGCGCGGTGAGCAAATTATCGACCAGCACGCCGATACGCGTGGCCTCGTCTTCTACCTGGCTCATCATGCGGTCAAGCTCACTGGCGCGGAGCTGGCCGCCCTGCTGGTAGTAGTGGGCAACGCCGCGGATGACGCTGAGCGGCCTGCGCAGCTCGCGGGCGGTGTCAGCGATGATGCCGCGCATCCGCGCGCCGGACCTGCGGGCCGTCGCCTCCGACAAGGCACTCGCGTCGAGCGCATGCTCGATTTGGCTCAGCATCGTGTTGACGGACCAGACGAGCCGGCCGGCGTCGCCGCGGGCGTGACGGACAGGTACCCGGCGTGACAGCTCGCCCGCGGCGATCGCTTCTGCCGTCTCCTGCAGATGGGTGAGCGGCCGCAGGATCGTGCGGATCACCACGACGCCCAGGCAGGCAACGACCAGGAACACAGCGCCGCTGATCGTAAGGCAGGTGACAGCGAGCTTGCCGATGGTCTGGCCGATGCTGCCCAGGTCCAGCCCGACAACGAGCGTGCCGGCGACGCCCGGCCGGGCCGGGCTGGTGATGCGGAGGGAGAAGTCCTCAGCGCTGTAGGCGAACGGGATGCGCCGGGCCCGGTAGCGGACCGGCTCGGCGATCACTCGCCAGCTTCCGCCGCCGCTAACCGCGGGAACGGTGACGAGCTGCCCCGCTCGCGCCGCGATCCTCGCCCAGGCCGCCGCGACGGCCGGGCCGGGCTGAGCGCCCAGGCCCGCCCTCATCACCAGCTGACCTCCCGGTCGGCGCACCTCAATGCCGACCACGCCGTCGGCGGAGCCACCGGGGCCGGGGACGCCAGGCGCGAGCCCCGAGCCAGGCGTGGCCATGAAGGGACGGCTGGTCAGGCGATCAGCGTAGCCGCGGAGCTGCTGATCCGCCTGCCGCGTGAAGTACCCCCGGGCCGCCAGGCCGGTGGCCGCGCCGATGATCCCGGCCCCGGCGGCCACCAGGCACAACGCGATGCCTACCAGCTTCGCCTGCAGCGATAGCCGACCCGGCGGCCACGTGATGGCCTGCCCGCTGCGGAAGCCGTCCTGCCCCACGCAACCAGTCTGCCTGCCCCATCCAGGTTCCGGCAGACCCAGATGACACGCAGATCCGCGTCAAGGCAGGCGTGCGTCCCCGAAAGATCAGTGGTAATAGCCGTCGACGGGGATGCGCGCTTCGTCGAACAAGGCGGGGCCTTCCTGGGGCACATGCGGGAAGCCGCCGGACGGTCTGAGGTCTGCGAGCTGTTCGTTGGAGAGCGCGAACACGACGCGGCCAAGGCCGGACCGTTCGATCGCGCCGGTGCACATGCCGCAGGGCTGGCAGCTGGTGTACATGGCGGTGGCAGCCGCGGTGGCGGGGTCGAGTTCGCGGGCCGCCCATCTGGCCAGCTTCAGCTCCGGGTGGGCGGTAATGTCATGGTCGGTGAGGACCGTGTTGTGGTCTTCGGCGAGCACGCCGCCGTCCGGGCCGACCAGCAGCGATCCGAACGGCGCGTCCCCGGCCGCCCGCCCGGCGTCGGCAAGCTCGATAGCCCTGCGGAGAAAGCGTTCGTCGTCGTGTGTCATCGTTGCTCCGTTCGGGTGTGACGGGTGTCCTGGCCCCAGCAGGCGGCCACGGTCGCGAGCGCGAGCCACGCCATCTCGGGGTGATACGTCTCGCGCGGGTCGCCGCTGAACGGGTCGAGCACGACGGTGTCGGCGCCCAGGAGGCGCAGCTGCTCGAGGTCGCCGGCGACCTGGTCGATGGTGCCCTCGCC
The DNA here is from genome assembly GCA_035299845.1 of Streptosporangiaceae bacterium. Classification (GTDB taxonomy): domain Bacteria; phylum Actinomycetota; class Actinomycetes; order Streptosporangiales; family Streptosporangiaceae; genus Palsa-506. Next base: position 4,669 of record DATGVY010000711.1, on the reverse strand, counting down.
GGCCAGCCGCCCGGGTTCGGTGATCGGTGACCCGGTGAGTCGCAGGGCGATGCGCGGGGCCAGGGCAGGGGCCGGCCGGTGCTGCTCGGCTGCAACCGTCTTCATCCGGTCCAGCGCCTCGCGTAGCCAGGCGAGAGTGAACCGCAGCGGATGCCATGCTTCGCCGAGGCGCACCGCCCGGCGCAGGCCGGCGTCGCTGTTGCCGCCGACCCAGATCGGTATCTTCCCGCTGCGGTAATCCTCGTCGTTATCCCAGGCGGCACGCACTGCCCGGAGATAGTCGTCGGTCAGCCTCCCGCGCTGCCGGAACGGGACGCCGAGTGCGCCGAACTCCTGCCGCGCCCAGCCGGCGCCCACGCCGAGGACCAGCCGTCCCCCGCTGAGCTGGTTGAGGTTGGCGGCCATGCGAGCGATGAGCAGCGGGTGCCGGTACGGCACGATGAGCACCGTGGTCCCCAGCCGGACCCGGCCGGTGATGCCGGCCAGCCAGGCCAGAGTGGTGAAGGGCTCGTAGAACGGCGCCGGGTACTGCTCGGCGACGTCGGGTGTCACCGCAATGTGGTCGGAGACCATCAGCAGGTCGAAGCCCAGACCCTCCACCGTCTGTGCCCAGCTGCGGAGCACGCCGGGGCCGGTGCCAGGCCCGAAATTCGGGACGTTCACACCTAACCGCACCGGTTCAGGCTATCCAGCCCCGGCTGGAAGAGAGTCCTCCCGGCGTACAGACCCGATGGGCCGGCGACCCGGAACAACGCCCGGAACGGGAAACTTGAGCGCCACCGTTGCCAGGATCGGCCGCGTTTGGCCCCACTCGGCAATCGCCTTGGCCAGCCTGTCACGCAACGCGGGGTCTGAACCGTGCGGTCGTCCAAGCGTGCCAGGCGACCGGGAACAGCCCCCGCTCGGCCAGGGAGCGAGCCCGGCTGGAGCGAACACCCAGGCCGGGCGCGAGCCCGGCTCCTCTCCCACCACGACCCAGACCGCGCATACCTGGGCGTGCAGCGCCGCCCGAAACAGCATCGATCCGTAGCTCATGCTGGCACGCCGCCGCCCGCGGGCCGTCCGACGCTGATCAAGCCGATGAGCGGGCGCCCTGGTTGTCCCGCCGAGCTACCGTCGCGGTTGCAGGTTGCACCTCTTCGGATACCCGCCACTTCCAGCTGAACAGCTCATGGGCCGGAGCTTGCGTCAGAGATCCGGCCAATCGAAGATTGGCAGGTCCTCCGGACCGGATAACGGCGCTTAACCCGAACTTGCGTGATCTTGAACGGTCATACCTGGTCGCTGACCTGGGCGGAAGTCGATGCGGCGTACTTTGGGTTCTGGCTACATGGTGCTGTCCGGCGCGGCGCACACGCCCGCCCGCGAAGATCCACTGACGCCCAAACAGATATCACGTTGCCGATGCCCCTGTGACTTTCTGGCTACATCTTCAGTACCTCCGTACGGCGTTTCCCAGGTCACGAGTCCCTTTTCAGGTGACACGCCGACGCAAGTTGGGCTTAACCGGCCAATCGACGCACGATTCCGCACGATTTGAGGTGCGTCACGATTGGCCGGTTAAGCGTGGAGATCCGGGTTCAGAACATGATGATGCGCCGGGCTCCGTCACCCCGGCGCATCGCGTCCAGGGCGTCGTTCGCGTCAGCCAACTCGATCCGGTCGTCAATCAGCCGGTCGATGGGAAGGCGGCCGGCCAGGAAGAGACGGCCGTACCGTGGAAAGTCGACCGCGGGAATCGAGAACCCGTAATTTGATCCGATTATCCGCAGGCTCCGGTCCACCAGATCGAACGCATCGAAGGATGGCCTGGACCCGAATGGCGTCATCCCAACCATGACCGCGGTCCCTCCCGCCCGCAGCGCACCAAGAGCCTGCTCGATCGTCGTCTTCAGCCCGACCGCCTCGAAGGCGAAGTCGGCGCCCCCGCCGGTCCGTTCCCGGACGACCCGGAGCGTGTCTTCCGGATCCGAGGCCGGAACCATCTCGGTCGCGCCGAGATCCGCGGCGAGATCCAGTTTCGACTGGACGCGGTCCACGGCCACGATTGGGAGCGCGCCGGCCAGCGAGAGGCCAAGCACGACCGACAGGCCCACGCCGCCCAGCCCGAACACGACAGCGGAAGCGCCCGCCGGTACCTCCGCCGTGCGCAGCACCGAGCCGACCCCGGTGCTCACGCAGCACCCGATCAGCGCGCCGACCTCCGGCGGGACGCCGTCCGGGATCGGCACGGCCGCGGCCGCCGGGACCACGCCCTCCCGCCCGAACGTTCCCAAGCCCAGGTACGCGCGAACGTCGGTCCCGTCGGACCTGTGCAGCCGCGTCGTGCCGTCCGGCATCAAGTTCTCGAGGGAGCGGGTCCGCCGGCAGATCCAGGGGTGCCCGGACAGGCAGGCAGCGCAGGCAAGGCAGGGGGCGTACCAGTTCAAGACAACACGGGTCCCCACCGCGAGGCCCACGACCCCGTCACCGGCCTCTGCTACCTCAGCGCAGCCCTCGTGCCCGAGGACGATCGGACCCGGGTCGCCCCATTCGCCGTCGACCACGTGCAGATCCGAGTGGCACACCCCGCTCGCCAGCATCCGGACCCGGACCTCGCCCGGCTCCGGCGGATCGAGACGCAGCTCCTCCAGGCGGAGCCGCTCTCCGGCCTGGAGGAGCACAACGGCGTCCACCGCCCGGGAGCCTGCCGGCGAGCCGCCCACCTATGGGTCGACCTCCTTCATGTCGTCGTACCACCGCGCCATGCACGTGACAGGCGCCGGAGGGTCATCCAAGCCTTGCGATGCCGTACGCGTCCCCCCGCCGAGGACCTCGAAGCGCTGGTGCCCTAAGCCGATCTATCTGGTTTTGCCGTCCCGCCGACCGAGTCGGCTCGCGGGCTATTCAGTCGCCGCCATCTTGGCCATAACCGTCGCTCAGGCACCTGCCTTTGACGTGAGCTCGCGCAGCTCCCGCTCGCTGCTCTCGATCGCCGCCTGTTCGCCGGCAACGTCGAGGTCACGGACCAGGAACAGGTAGACGATCGCTGTCACGACGGCACCCACGATCCACGAGATATCCACGCTGTTCAGCTGATTGGCCAGCGGCCCGGTGTAGTAGCTCTTGAAGGTGACCAGGTTCAGCAGCACCATGAACGGGACCTCGGCAGCGAAGCCGGCAAAGTAGGCGATGAGGCCGCGGCGCGACCAGACGCCGTAGATCCCGTTGGGGCGGAAGAGGTCCATGATGGCGTAGTGACCGTGGCGGACGAAGAAGAAGTCGATCAGGTTGGTTACCGTCCATGGCACGAGCAGGTAGAGCATGAGCGTCAGCGCCGTGTCGACGACGCCCACCGCGCTGGTTGTGATCGCCTTCGCGATCACGAACCAGATCACCGTCAGGACCAGGATCGTGACCACCCGCGCCCGCCGCCCAGGCGTGACCTTGCGGAAGGCGTCGACGCCAGCCAAGGTCGTCAGCATGGCGCCGTAGGCATTCATGCCCATGGTCGCGGCCAGCGCGACGGCCGACAGGAACCCAGCCACGCCGCCCAGGTGGCTGACGACGTTGTTGCCCGCCGTCTGCAGCCCGACCAGGCCATCGGTCGCACCCAGTCGTACAGCCAGCCAGGCGCCCAGGGCGATCAGCCAGATCGCAGGCGTCGAAGCGCCGGCGAACACGTACGCGATGATCTTGCGCCGCGGCGTCTCGCGCGGCAGATAACGCGAGTAGTCGGAGACATAGCCCGCGTAGGTGATGTTGTAGGCCGCCGCGGCGGAGAACTGGGCCATGAAGGCCGTCCAGTTGAAGCCGTAGACGGTGTGGCTTGCGATGCCGCCGGCCTGGCCCGCGATCACGCCGATGGTGATCACAGCCACCAGCGGGAGCAGGACTAGCAGGATGCTGCGGAAAATGCGGTGCACCCAGTCGTAGCCGTATATCGCCAGCAGGGCCGCGCCGACCGTGACCACGATCGCGACCGCGTTGGCGTTCCAGCCGAAGGCCCCGTGCAAGCCCTGGGCGAGGAGCACCTGGTCGGCCACGTTGAAAGCCATGTACGTGAACACCATCGCAAAGAGCGCCACGATGACGCCCCGGAAGCCGAACTGGGCACGCGACTGGATCATCTGCGGGAGCCCGAGCGTGGGCCCCTGGGTCGCATGGAACGCCATGAAGACGGTACCTACCAGGATTCCCGTCGTGCCGGCCAGGATCGTCCACCAGAGCGAGAGGCCCAAGGACGGGCCAATGAAGCCGATCGGGATGGTGAAGTACTGGAAGTTACCCAGGAACCACAACGGCGCCTGGTGCCACAGCTTGCCGTGCCGCTCGTTCTCCGGAATCCAGTCGATCGAGCGCACCTCGATACCGCGGATGCCGCTATCCCGCGCATGTACCGGCACAGCCTCGTCTTCAGCAGCCACGGCAAGCTCTTCTTTCGTCTGAAGAAAGCGATCGCGTGTGATCGTTCACCCGGCGCCAGCGACCACAGCCCGCACGTCTGCGCCGCGCCGCATGGGGCCGCGTGACAACCGCGGCAACCCGTTTCTGTCGTGGTATCCCCGCGCCAGCGAAAATGACCACGGACGCGGGTTTCCCCGCGCCTGCTGCCGAGTCAGCAGACCAGGCTCCGGCGACCGGCGCGAGACGGCAGTGCCAGCCGCTGCCCTCCTGGCCACGGAACCCG